>CAMATI010000031.1 GCA_945861095.1 Asaia bogorensis
TGTAGCGCTCATGCGCCTCCTCGAAGCGCCTCACGTGCGCCTCCCACAAAACATGATACCGAACCATCCCCAGTCTCCAGAACAGACTGCGAACAATTCGGACAACTCATGCGCTTCAAACCGCGGACAACTGACGCGCTCCCTACACCGCAGAGCCGAGCGCTTTCCCGGATGATGGTGTCTTGGTAGGTTGGTGGGGCATTCGGGGAGGAGACCCAACCATGCGGCAAATCAAAATCGGCGATATCACCATCGACGCGGTGATCGAACGGGAGGGGCCGTGGCGGCGCCCGCAGGATTTCTTTCCGGCGTACAACGAAGCAACCTGGAACCAGCACCTGCCTTCGATGGAGCCTGAAGTCTTCGACGTCGCGCGCGGCATGATGGTCATCACCTATCAGACCTTCGTCGTGCGCACGCCGCACCACACCATTCTGGTCGATACCTGCACCGGAGAGGACAAGGGCCATCCGGCGCCGTTCGACTTTCCCGGCAAGGAGCGCTGGCGGAAAGAGTTGTTCGCCCTCGGCGTCAGCTACGACAAGGTCGATTACGTGTTCTGCACGCATCTGCACATCGATCACACCGGCTGGAACACCACCTTGCGCGACGGGCGCTGGGTGCCGACCTTCCCGAACGCAAAATACGTGTTCCACAAGCGCGAATATGCGGTCTGGGAAGCCGAACATAAGAAGGGCGCTAACCCGCCCGGCACGGTGTTCCGCGACAACTGCCTGCCGATCGTGGAAGCCGGCCAGGCTTTGCTGGTCGACGACGACTACGCGCTGGACGACACGATTACCCTGACGCCGACCCCGGGGCACTCGCCGTGCCATTGCTGCGTCAACATCTTCTCCCGCGGGCAGCGGGCGGTGGTGACGGGCGACATGATGCACCACGCGATTCAGTGCCGGGAAGTCGATTGGTGCCCGGGCGTGGACTGGGATCCGAAGCAGGCCGCCGAGTCGCGCCGGACGTTCCTGTCATCGGTGGCAGATACCAATACCCTGCTGATGCCGATCCATTTCCCATCGCCGACGGTGGGATTGGTGACGGCGGATGGTGATCGGTTCAACTATCGGTTCAAGCGGGATTAGGGTGGCTTCATCCTGACGGAAACGGAAAATCGTTCCTGGACCCTGTCTTGTCGTATGATTCTCGCCCTGTTACGGCCCGCTCGGCGTGATGATCGCCGTGGGCGACTGGATGTCAGTCCAGTCGTCCACGGTGACGCCGTGTCATGGGGACCGTTGTGGCGAGCCGTGGTTCAATCCAGCAACCCGGCGACCCGAGGCAACCACAGTACGATGCCGGGGAAGGCGATGCACAGCAGCAGTCCGAAAATCTGCAACGCCACGAACGGATACATGCCGCGATAGATATCCGTCATCGTCACGTCCGGTGGCGCGGTGCCTTTCATGTAGAACAATGTCGCGCCGAACGGCGGTGTCATGAACGCGGTTTGCAGGTTGACGGCGACCAATGTTCCGAACCAGCACATTAACCCTGCATTGTCGCCGATATGGTCGCTGAAATCGAATTTCAGCAGGATCGGCGTGAAGATCGGCAGCACGATCAGGCAGATCTCGATCCATTCGAAGGGAAAACCCAGCAGAAAGATCAGGATCATCAGGAAGGTCAGCATCTCCCACTTCGTGTCGATACCGAAATACGTAAGCGTTGAGAGCATCAGATCGTCGCCGCCCAATGCCCTGAAAACATACGAAAAGCCCGTCGCTCCCAAATAGATCAGGAACACCATGCCGTTGGCTCGACAGGCGGAACGAAGCGCGTCGTTGACCATGCGCAGGTTCAGGTTGCCGTTGATCCAGGCAATGATGAAGGAGCCGAGAACCCCGACTCCGGCGCTTTCCGTGGCCGTGGCCCAGCCCGCGAAGATCGAGCCCATCACCGCCACCATCAGGAACGTCATGGGAAACAGGCCCGTCAGCATCGTGCGCCAGAATTCCCGGCTGGTTTGCGGGCCGTGGTCCCTGGCAAGCTTCGGTGCTTTTTCCGGTTGCAGGATGGCAACGGCCAGGATGTAAAGCAAATACAGCCCCGACAGCAGAAAGCCCGGCATGGTCGCGGCGAAGAACAATGCGCCGGCGTTCGTGTTCAACATCTCGGCCATCACCACCAGCATGATCGCGGGCGGTATCAGAATCCCCAGCGTTCCGGCCGAGGCAACCGTGCCGACGGCGAGGCGCTTGTCATAGCCAGCGGCCAGCATCTGCGGCAGTGCGATCAGCGACAGCAGCACCACGGCCGCGCCTACCACTCCGATCGGGGCCGCCAGGATCGTGCCCATCACCATGACCGATACCGCCAGCCCGCCAGGCACGCGGCGCAACAGGATTTCGGTCGCGCGCAGCATGTCGGCGGCGGACCCGGACCGTTCCAAAATCGAGCCCATCAGAATGAACATCGGCACCGATACCAGCACCTGATCGAGCGCCACGCCGCCCCACATGCGCAGCAGGATGTTGGACATGCCGATGATCGGGAACACGTCCAGCCACCAGCCGATCACGGCAAACACCAGCCCCATGCCGCCCATGACGAAGGCGACCGGATAGCCGCAGAAAATGACGATGAACATCGCCCCGAACATGATCAGGGCCAGGTGGTCGGTGATCCAGTCGATCATCGGGCGCGTCCTAGAGAATGAAATCCAACGGCGGGAGCCGTGGGATTGTCCCACCACTCGTTGATTTAGTGGGCTGAATCACCCGACGAGGCGGATGCGGGTGGTGGGATCGGGCCACTAGGCTTCGAGTTCGACGTGGCCCAGGTCGAGGCCGGTCCGCTTCTGGTTCAGGCCGCCGAACAGGAACGCGATCAGGCGGAACATGACGCTGATGACGCCAAGCACCACCAGCCACAGGCCGAGATAGAACACACCCTTGACGACCCAGCGCGATCCCCAGCCCAACGCGTTCTCCGATGCCTCATTCTGGATGAAGGACGTCCAGAAGAAATCCCAGCCGAACCACACCAATATCCCCATGTAAGGCAGCGCGAAGATCAGGCAGCCCAGCAGTTCGACCCAGGCGCGGGCCTTCAAGGACAAGGTCTCGGTGTAGGAATCGACGCGCGGATGAGCGTTGATGGCATAGTTGTAGCCCATCCACATCGAGAACACGGCGGTATGGAGGTAGTATTCCAGTTCCTGGAATTTCGTCAGCGGAATGGGGATGCCGAATTTGCGGCAGAAGATGTCGGTGCAGGTAATCCCCATCAGCACGATCAGCAACCAGCCGGAGGTGAAAGCCAGTACCTCCAGCAGGCGCTTGATCGAATCGGACAGCCGTATCAGCGCGCCCATGTATCGGTCTTTCTTGTCATACATCGGCGCGGCCGAAACGATTGGTCAGCTCATCAGGCCCCAGTAGCGCGGCAGGGCGAAGATGATCTCGGGGAAGATCATGCACAGCGCGACCGCGAAGAGTTGCAGGATCACGAACGGAACGATGCCGCGGTAGATGTGCATCATGGTCACCGACGGCGGCACAGACCCCTTCATGTAGAACAGCGCGAAGCCGAAGGGCGGGGTCAGGAAGGCCGATTGCAGGTTGACCGCCAGCAGCATGGCGAACCACAGCAGGATGTTCTTGGGACCCGAGATGAAGGCACCGAAATCGGCCTTGGCCAGGATCGGGGAGAAGACCGGCAGCACCACCAGGCAGATTTCCAGGAAGTCGAAGAAGAACCCCATGATGAACACCAGTGTCATCACGAAGATCAGCACTTCCCAGCCGGTGTCGATACCCATCGCCTTTAGCAGTTCGATGACCACGTCATCCCCGCCCAAGGCCCGGAACACATAGGAGAACAGCGTGGCACCGAATATGATGAAAAACACCAGCCCGTTGGTCAGGCCGGCGCTGAGGATCATCGCGTTCATTTCCTTGAACGACAGCTTCCCGGCCTTGGCCGCCAGTATCAGCGCGCCGAGGCAGCCGACGCCGGCCGCCTCGGTCGGTGTTGCCCAGCCTCCGAAGATGGAACCCAGCACCAGCAGGATCAGGAACGCCGGCGGACTGAACGTATAGACCACCATCTTCATCAGTTCGCTGGCGTTTTGCGGCCCTTCATGGGCGCCGAGCGGCGGGGCGAGATGAGGTTTGAGCCAGGAGAGGATGATGATGTAGATGACGTAGAGGCCCGACAGCATCAGGCCGGGCAGCACGGCGGCGGCGAACAGCAGGCCGACGGAGATCTGCATCAGGTCGCCCACGATCACCAGCATGATCGATGGCGGAATCAGAATCCCCAACGTGCCGGAGGCGGCGATGGTGCCGACCGATAATTCTTTCGAATAGCCGCGCTCCAGCATGATCGGCAGCGCGATCAGGGTCAGCATGACCACCGATGCCCCGACGATGCCGGTCGTGGCCGCCATGATGGTGCCGAGGAGAACGACAGCCAGTGCAAGGCCGCCGGGGACCTTGCGGAACAGGATTTGCAGGCAACTCAGCAACTGTTCGGCGACGCCGCTTTTTTCCAGGATGACGCCCATGAAGATGAACATCGGCACGGCGACCAGAACCTGGTTTTCGACGGCCTGGCCGTAGATGCGCGGCAATAGATTAGCGAACTGGACAGGGGCGAACATGCCAAAATAAATGCCCAGCCAGCCGAACACGATGCCGATGGCACCCAGAACGAAAGCGACCGGGTAGCCCACGAACATGATGAACGTGAGCACGGCGAACATGATGACCGCGAGATGGTCGGCGATAAATTCCATCGTTGCGGCCTCCTAGTGCGCGGATTGGGGTGCGTCGGGCATCGCTTCGCGCGAAAGCTCCGGATCGGCGAACAGGAAGACGATACGACGGAATGCCACCGAAATGATGGAGGCGAGGATGGATGCGAACCCGAAAAACAGGAAGCCCTTGACCACCCAGCGCCAGGGCAGGCCGTTGGGCGCGGAGGAGGATTCGTTCTGGCCGAAGGATTGGGTAAAGAAGTCCATGGAATGCGGCAGTGCGACCAGCACGTAGGGCAGGGCGAACACCGCGCAGCCGAACAGTTCCAGCCACGCCTGGGTGCGGGCGGACAGGCCCGACGTGAAGACGTCAATCCGGACATGGGCGTTTCGGATGTAGCAGAAGCCGATCCAGGTCAGGAACAGGAATGAGTGCAAATGCCATTCCATTTCCTGCAAGCGGGTGGATCCCATGTCGACATTGCCGATGCGAAGCTGGAAGCCGAACTTCCGGCTGATCACGTCGAAGCAGATCACGAGGATCATGAGCACGAAGCACCAGCCGAACACGCGGGCGATCGATCCGAGGATCGCGTCGATCGTGTTGCTGACGGACAATAATGGCCGCAAGGCAGAATCCTCCCGATTATGTGGCGAATGCGTTTGCCCGTTTCGGGTGATTCGGCATCGGCCCATTATTTGCGTGCGTTATTTGCGTGGGATGGGTTGGGTTGAAGAGCGCATCTGGCGCGCGGTGAGCGCGATCGGCGGTATCGGACCCCGCCGGACCGACCTGGCTCGCACCAGGCAGGTCCGGCGGGTTCGGATCATTTCAGGTAGCCGTAATCGGACCAGATTTTATAGTTCTTGCGGAACTCCGAGTAGGACGCCCAGACCTTCTTGAAGTTGGGGCTCTTGGCGGATTCCTCTGCCACGACCTCCTGCCACTTCGCTTCCAGGGCGGCCATGATCTCGGGCGACCAGTTCTTGAACTGTACGCCCTTCGCCTGAAGCTCCTTCATGGCGCCGAATTGCAGGGCTTCGGCTTCCGCGAACTCCTGCAACATCTGCGCCTTGCAGGCCTGCTCGACGACGATCTTCTGGTGGTCGGAGAATTCCGCCCACTTCTTCTGGGAGATGTAGACCTGTCCGACCGATGTCTGCTGATGCCAGCCGGGGAAGTAGTAGAATTTCGCGACCTGATAAAAGCCCAGGGTCAGGTCCATGGTCGGCATGGAGAACTCGGTGGCGTCGATCGTTCCCAACTGCAGCGCCTGAAAGATTTCGCCCGCTTGCAGCAATTGCGTGGCGACGCCGAGCTTCTGCATCACGTTCGCGCCCAGGCCGAAGAAGCGCATCTTCAGGCCCTTCAGATCGTCCAGCGTCTTGATTTCCTTGCGGAACCAGCCAGAACCCTCGGGTGGTTGCAGGCCGCAGTTCAACGCGACGATGTTGTATTTGGCGTGCATCTCCTTCATCAGCTCGTTGCCGCCGCCATACTCATACCAGGCCATGTATTCACCCGCGCCCGGGCCGAACGGCACGGTCGTGAACATCGCGAAGGCAATGTCCTTCCCGGTGAAATAGCCGGCCGCGGTATAGGCCATGTCGAGCGAGCCGTTGGAGACGGCGTCAAAATACTGGCTGCCCGGCACCAGGGCGCCTGGTTCGAAGAAGCGGATGTCGATGGAGCCGTTCGACAGCTTTTTGATCAGGTCGACGGTGCGAAGCTGTGCCGGGCCAAGAATGCCCATGGAACTCGGGAAGGCGCCGGCCATCTGGACGCGGACCTTCTTTTCCTGTGCCATCGCGGACCCGGCGCCAAACACCAGCGATGCCGCCAGTGCCACTCCCGAAGCGAGCCGTGCGAGTCGCTTTGCGATCAAGGCCATTACGTTTTTCTCCCTGCGTGTCGGTCCGGTTCGATCAAGGTGATCCCCGTGACCTGTTCCCACGCCAGGATACCGATCCCACGTATGACTTCAAGGCAAGGTTTTGGACATCTGGCGGTAAAGCGGGTGCCGGCCGGTTCGCCGGACGGGGCAAACGACCTTCCCCCTCGCCATCCGACCGGAATCGGCCTATCTAGCCGCGCATGATCCAGCGCCGAATCGCCAGCCGGGTGTCCCGGACCAACCCACCGAGTCCCACTTGAGCGACACCCCGACCGATCCGCCGTTCGAGCCGCCTGTCGGACCGCATGGAGACATGCAGCCGGTGGTGCTCGAAGAGGAGATGCGACGCTCCTACCTCGATTATGCCATGAGCGTGATCGTGTCCCGCGCGCTGCCGGACGCCCGCGACGGGCTGAAGCCGGTGCACCGGCGCATCCTGTTCGGCATGCACGAGGCGGGGTACACGCCGGATCGCCCCTACCGCAAATCCGCCCGCGTCGTCGGCGACGTCATGGGTAAATACCATCCGCATGGCGACAGCTCGATCTACGATGCCATGGTGCGGATGGCGCAGTCCTTTTCCATGCGTCTGCGGCTGGTCGACGGGCAGGGCAATTTCGGGTCGGTGGACGGCGATAACCCCGCGGCGATGCGGTACACGGAAGTGCGGCTGGCCAAGGCGGCGATGCTGCTGCTGGAAGACATCGACAAGGACACGGTCGATTTCCAGGCCAACTATGACGAAAGCGAGAAGGAGCCCAAGGTCCTTCCCGCCCGATTCCCAAACCTGCTGATCAACGGGGCCAACGGCATCGCGGTCGGCATGGCGACCAATATCCCGCCGCATAATCCGGGGGAGATCATCGACGCCACACTGGCTCTGATCGCCGATCCGGACACCACGCTCGAAGAGCTGATGAAGATCGTGCCTGGGCCGGATTTTCCAACGGGTGGGATTATCTTGGGCCGCGCGGGGATCAAGGGAGCGTTTGAGACGGGGCGCGAGTCGATCACGATCCGCGCGCGGGCCGATTTCGAGGAAATCCGCAAGGACCGCCAGGCGATCGTCATCACCGAAATCCCGTATCAGGTGAACAAGAAGACCCTGCTGGAACGCATCGCCGACCTGGTGCGCGCCAAACAGGTGGAGGGCATCGGGGAGATGCGCGACGAGAGCGATCGCTCCGGCATGCGCATCGTCATCGAAATCCGCCGTGACGCGACGGCGGAGGTGGTGCTGAACCAGCTCTACCGCCACACTCAGTTGCAGACCACGTTCGGCGTCAACATGCTGGCCTTGGACAACGGCCAGCCGCGGCAGATGGGGCTGAAGGACGCCCTGGAGTGCTTTATCCGGTTCCGCGAGGAGGTCATCCTCCGGCGAGCGCGGTTCGAGCTGAACAAGGCTCGGGACCGGGCGCATAATTTGGTCGGCCTCGCGATCGCGGTCGCCAACATCGATGAGGTGATCCGCCTGATCCGCGCCAGCCCGGACGCCGCGACGGCGCGCGCCGCGTTGATGGATCGCGACTGGCCGGCCGAGGATATCGGTGCGCTGCTGGCCCTGATCGATGAGCCCGGCAACGTGATCGCCGCCGACGGCACGGTGCGGCTGACGGAAGAGCAGGCGCGCGGCATCCTGGAATTGCGCCTCGCCCGGCTGACCGGACTGGAACGTGAAAAAATCCAGGCGGAAATGACCGAGGTCGCGGAGAAAATCCGCGAACTGCTGGAAATCCTGAGCTCTCGCATCCGCCGCATGGAAGTGATGCGCGATGAGTTGCTGGAGGCGCGGAAGGAAGTCGCCTCCCCGCGCATGACCGAGATCGCCGATTACGCATCCGACCAGGACGACGAAAGCCTGATCGAGCCCGGCCAGATGGTCGTCACCATCACCCGCGACGGCTTCATCAAGCGCACCAGCCTGGAGACGTTCCGCGCGCAGAATCGTGGCGGGCGTGGTCGGTCGGGGGCTTCGACTCGCGGCGACGACATCGTGACCCGCAGTTTCAACGCCCATACTCATCAATGGGTGCTGTTTTTCTCCTCCGGCGGCAAAGCATTCCGGGAGAAGGTGTGGCGCCTGCCGGAAGGCGGACCACAGGGCAAAGGGCGCGCTCTGGTCAATCTGCTGCCCGATCTCGGATCCGACACCATCACGACGGTGCTGCCGTTGCCGCAGGATGAGACGTTGTGGGAAAGCCTGCACCTGGTCTTCGCTACCGCGTCGGGCAATGTGCGGCGCAACCGGCTGTCGGATTTCCGCAATGTCCGGTCCTCTGGCCTGATCGCGATGAAACTGGATGAGGGCGACAGCCTGATCGGCGTCGCGACCTGCCGGGAGGGGGATGACGTGCTGCTGGCCACGCTGACCGGCCGGTGTATCCGCTTCCAGCTTTCGGACGACACAGTGCGGGTGTTCGCCGGGCGGGACAGTTCCGGCGTGCGCGGCATCAAGCTTCTGAGCACGAAGGACAAGGTCATCAGCCTGTCCGTGTTGCGCCACATGGACGCGACGATCGACGAGCGCGCCGCCTATCTGAAGATCGCCAACGCCAAACGGCGCGGCGATGAGGCCGATGCGGAGACGCCGGCTGTCGAGGGTGAGGAACCCGTCGCCGATGTGACCCTGTCGGCCGAGCGAATCGCGGACCTGGAAGCCGCGGAGGAAATGCTGCTTGCCGTCACCGACACGGGATTTGGCAAACGCACCTCGGCCTACGAGTACCGCGTCAGCGGGCGGGGCGGGCAGGGGATTGCCAACATCACGCTTGCACCGCGTAATGGCAAAGCGGTTGCCGCCACCTTCCCGGTGCGGCAAGGCGATGACGTGATGCTGGTCACCGATGCCGGACGCCTGATCCGGGTCCCGGCCGACCAGGTGCGGATCACTGGCCGCCAGGCCATGGGCGTGACCCTGTTCCGGGTGAACGCCGGGGAGCACGTCACCAGCGTGTTCCCGATCCTTGAGGACGAGACCGACGATAACGGCACGCCGGATGAAGGCGCGCCCACCGAGGAAGGAAGCGATGGCTGAAACCGCGCCGGCATCCGGCCTATTCAGACGCGTCGGGCTGTATCCCGGCACATTCGACCCGATCACCAACGGCCACATCGATGTGATCGGCCGAGCGGCTCGCCTGTTGGACAAGCTGGTCGTGGGGGTGGCGATCAATCTTGGGAAGGGACCGCTGTTCTCTTTGGAGGAACGGGTCGAACTGGTCCACGCGGAAACCCGGTCCATCGCCGAACGCAACGGCACCGTGATCGAGGTCGTTCCCTTCGACACCCTCCTCATCGATTTCGCCCGTTCGCTCGGCGCCAGCATGATCGTGCGCGGCCTGCGCGCGGTGTCGGATTTCGATTACGAGTTCCAGATGGCGGGCATGAACTACCGCATGGCGCCGGATATCGAGACCGTGTTTCTGATGGCCAGCGAACGCCACCAGTTCATCGCGTCCAGGCTGGTGAAGGAGGTTGCGCGGCTCGGCGGCGACATCACGACCTTCGTGCCAGCCATGACGCATGAGCGGGTGCTGAAACGTATTCGGGGCTGAACCGCATCCCCAATCCTGTTATCCCGGACCACCCCTGTCCCCCGCCGGAGGCGTCGATGCATCGCCGTAGTCTGATCGCAACATCCGTCCTGACCCTGGCCGCCGGGGTCGGATTGGCGGGTGGGTCCACCCTCGCCCAAACCGCCCCGCTCGACCCGGAGCAGACGATCCTGCTGGACCTGAAACAGGGCCAGGTGACGATCCAATTGCTGCCGAACGTGGCGCCCAAGCACGTGGAGCGGATCAAGACCCTGGCGCGCCAGGGCTTCTATGACGGCACGCCGTTTCATCGGGTGATCGAGGGCTTCATGGCGCAGGGTGGCGACCCCACCGGCACCGGGGGCGGCGGAAGCCCGTTGCCCAACCTTCAGGCCGAATTCAGCCAGCGCCAGTTCCTGCGTGGCGTATGCGGCATGGCGCGGTCAGGGGACCCGAACAGCGCCAACAGCCAGTTCTTCATCATGTATGCGCCGACGCCGAGCCTGAACGGGCAATACACGGTTTGGGGGCAGGTGGTGAAAGGGATGGAGCTGGTTGACCAGATCAAACGCGGCACCGGCGCGAACGGCGCCGTGTCCGGCGCGCCCGACCGCATCGTGCGGATGCGCGTTGCCGCCGACGTGAAGTAGGTCGGCGGATGCGCGTTGCCGCTGACGTAAAGTAGGTTGGCGGATGCGCGTTGCCGCCGATGTGAAGTAGGTCGGGGCCTGGCCCGACCGAGACACAAGCAACCCGGCTCTAGGCCCCCTATCCCGTGGGCCCGCAGAAGGAAATTTCCATGAGTGCGTCTAATCCGCTTGAGAACACCCTTTACCTCGATATCCCGCATGGTCGGGTCGTGATCGAACTGCGTCCCGATCTGGCGCCGATGCATGTCGCGCAGATCAAGACCCTGGTGCGCAAGGGATTTTACGATGGGACGCCGTTCCATCGCGTGATCGAAGGCTTCATGGCGCAGGGCGGCGATCCGACCGGCACAGGCACCGGTGGCAGCGATCTGGACGATATCCGCGCCGAGTTCACGCGGGAGGCCAAGTTCCTGCGCGGCACATGCGGCATGGCGCGCAGCCAGAGCCCGAACAGCGCCAACAGCCAGTTCTTCATCATGTTCGCGCCGTCGTCGCACCTGGACGGGCAATACACGATCTGGGGCCAGGTGACCGAGGGTATGGAGCTCGTGGATCAGATCAAGCGCGGCAGCGGCGGTGGCGGGACGGTGTCGAACCCGGACCGGATCGTGAAGGCTCAGATCGCGGCTGACGCGGGTTAAGGCGTTTCGGTGGTTGCGGCGGTGGTTGCCGTCGCGATCGCTTGTGGCTGAGAGGGTCTGCCGCGCGTCCAGCATGGCAGACAAGATGGACGCGGCGTCGGATCACGCTTGACCGATGGCTCGTCATGTCGTTCAAGGCGCCTCTCGTTAACGTGGTGAGCGTTGACGTGTCTGGCGTTGGAAGCCGGTCCTGGTAGGGCCGGTGTGGATGAGCCCGTAGCTCAGTTGGTAGAGCACGAGACTTTTAATCTTGGGGCCCTGGGTTCGAGTCCCAGCGGGCTCACCAAGCGCACCAACAACACCCCGCGATTTTGTCGCAGTCACTCAGGCGCGGTATCCGCGGAGTATTGGGTTACGCACATGATCGAATTCGGGGTTTGGCCACTCTCTGCGCTGTGGCCAAGAGTTTGGTTCCAGAAGCGGTGGTGGTCGCTCTCATTAGCCTGTTTGTAGTGCGTCAACCGAAATTTCCCACAACGCGCATCACGTCCGGAGCCCACTTCACGTTCGGCGAATGGGAATAGGACGGATCTGGTGCCGCCGGTCGCATTCATCTGCGAGATTTGGTTCGGGCAATTCGGATCGTGGGATCAATCTTGCCATCGCGTGACCTTTGTTTGTTTCTGCACCGATGTGTAACATGGGCCACGCCAACCGGTGCGACCCTCTGGTCGGTCCGGCCTATGACGGAGAAGCAGTGCATGTCGAATCCATCGTCTGCGCCCGATATCAAATCACATGTGTTGGTCATCCTGCTCGCGCCCGAACTTGTCCCAAAGCTATCGAATGAGGAGAATGAGTGGCCCCATTTGCTCGCCGCGATCAAGCGGCAAGGGCGTCGTGTCCGAGTGTTGATGCGGATCAATTCCGACACTCCGGTCGAAGTCGACATGCAATTCCGGCTTGCCAATGATCTGCGAGCCAATGGCGTCGAAATCGAAATCCTTCTGGCGGCGTCGGTTGCGCGTTGGGAGGATGCCACCCTGCCCATTACGTGCATGCCCCGCGCATCCAACAACGAGGATGCGATTGCCGAGGCTGATGCGGTTGCTTTGGCATTGTCGGATGTCGTGTTGGCCGATCCTCAACAGTTGGGTGAACCGATGGCTCGCCAAGCCGTTGAACTCGGCAAGGAGGTGTTGAAACCTGGTGCACACCTACCCATGCTGTCTCCGGGCGCGAGCGTCACCGAATGCCTCGATCCGGACTCGGGCTATTGGCGCAGGCCTTTCCGCTATGTTTTCGGGCGGCTGGAGCAAGGATTGATCGAAATCCTGACATTCGATTCTTGTTTCCTTCGTCCTTCCGTCATCCCGAAACGATGGAAAGGTCTGTGGAATTCTGTTCGGCCCGGGCGGCGGCCGGTATCCTACTTCCCGAAACAAGAATGCGGGCCGGGTTCCCCTGACCGCAAGGCGCATGATCAAGCATCCCCCGTTATCGAACGGTATGAATTGCTAGACCGCGCGGCGCTGTTCGGCTCCTACATCCATCGCGACCAAATCTGGATCGCCCATATTCTTGCCGCCGGGGCGGTTTTTGCCGCGGTCAAAGGGACCATAGAAATTTTGGGCGGGCACGGGCGCGAGGCTGCCGGCGGCCACATCTGGCCGATGGTGGAATTTGGCGTTCTGATATGCGTGGCCTTCCTTATATGGATCGTTCGGCGGTCGCGGTTGCATGATCGATGGATGGCCTGTCGGTATGGGGCTGAACAACTGAGAATCGCTCGGATGTGCTTGCCGCTGCTGGTGGTGCCGCGGGCACTACGCATCGTGGATCGCCCCCAGGATAGCGTCAGGAGCAGCGATGACGGGCGAGACATGACGCTTCGGGCTTTGTCGGAAGTGAAACGCACCGTGCGCGATCACGGCCTGCCCAGGTTGTGTCCGACCAACACCCCTGAGCAGGCGGCGCGTTGGGCACAATTCCTGGTTCATGACCAGCTTCAGTATCATAAGTCGAACCATCTCAAGCTGGAGCGTGCCGAGAAACGGCTGCGGCATTGGACGGGACTTTTTTTCCTGTCGGTGGTCGGCGCCGTTGTCTTGGAGTTGATACCGTCAGTGTTTGAGATTGTCCGCAGCTTCGTCCCCATCAGTCATAACTCTCTGTTGCTGTGGACCGCCGCCGGACCGGCCATCCCTGCGGCGCTTCACAGCGCCGCGACGCGTCTTGGCATCGTTCACCGCATTGCGCTCAGTGCGACCGCGGTACAAGACCTCCAGGTGATTGACGATGCGCTGACTGACATGACCTGTTGCCCTCATTTGACAGAAAAGGACTGGCCCGCGATCCGTGCCCTGACCCTCCGTGCGGCTGAGGCTATGGGACAGGAGAACACTTCCTGGCACGGACTGGTTCGTCTCCAACGCGACGGGCTGCCGGCGTGAACGACCTTTTTGACTTACGGCTGCGGACGGAGGCATTCACGGTTCTGAAGCGGCCAATCCCGGTGTCTGCCAGGTTCACCACCACCCCGGGCACCTGCAAAACCTTGGAAGGCAACGTCAGTTACCAACCAGGCGACGCCATACTAACCGGCACGCGCGGCGAACAATGGCCCGTCCGCCGCGACCTCTTCCTCGCCAGCTACGACCCAATCCCCCCCACGGCCCCCGGCACCGACGGCCTATACCGCAAGCGCCCAACTCCTGCGCACGCTCTCCGCCTGACGCACCCTCTCTCAGTCCCCGTCGGCTGGCAGAACGACCCGCTCCAGGGCCACCCCGGCGACTGGCTGATCCGCTACGAAGACGGCAGTCACGGCATCATCCAGGACGCCATCTTCCGCGAAACCTACGAACCCGCCCCGGGCGAAACCCGCTGGCCGCCGCCGCCGTAACCCCTCAGGCAACCGATCCTTCCCAAGCCCGCCAACCCATGCTCAAACCCGATCAGCCTACCCCGCGCAGGAGCATCCCGTCATGAGTCTCACCTTCACCGTTGGCGACATGACGGTCCATCGCGTCATCGAATCAGAAGCCCCCCTGTTCAAGCCGCGGGAATTCTTCCCCACCCTGACCCAGGAGGTCCTCGAAGAGAACCGCGACTGGATGCAGCCTGCCTATCTCGATCCCGCCACCGACCAGATCGTGCTCTGCATCCAGTCCTATATCGTGCGCACTCGTCATCACAACATTCTGATCGACAGTTGCGTCGGCAACCATAAGGACCGCCAGAACTACCCGTTCTGGAATCAGATGCAGTCCGACACCTACCACCGCAATCTCGCCGCCACCGGCTTGACCGTGAACGACATCGATTTCGTCATGTGCACACATCTGCATGTCGACCATGTCGGTTGGAACACGACGCTGGAAAATGGCGTGTGGGTCCCGACATTCCCCAAGGCGAAATACGTCTTCGCCGACCGGGAACTCGCGTTCTGGACGGACAAGGAACGCGATACCCCCGGCAAGCAACCCTGGATCACCGATTCGGTGCTGCCGATCATCCAGGCCGGACGCCAGGAAGTCGTATCCAGCCAACATGAGCTTAGCGACGTCGTCAAACTGATCCCGACGCCCGGCCACACCATCGACCATTATGCCGTGCAAATCGGCAAGCCCGGCGCGGACGCGGTGATCGGCGGCGACATGATCCACTCCCCGCTTCAGGCGCGTTATCCGGATCTTGGGATGCGCGCGGATTTCGATTCCAAACAGGCCGGCCAGTCGCGGCGGAAACTGTTCGGCCACATCTGCGACAGCGGGACGCTGCTGTGCACCGGGCATTTCCCCGGCACGTCGAAGGGTCGGATGACACAATGGGGTGACGGTTTCCGTTTCAACGCGGTGTGATGCAAAAATCCAGTGTCTGACTCCGTTCAGTTCGTATAGACGGTGTCCCCAACAGCGTGCGCGGCCACTGGTTGTAGGTGAGGGTGAATTGCGTCTTTGGCTTACCGGATTGCTCCTTCTCGGTCTGACCGCCCGGACCGAGGCTGTCGCCCAAACGCTCCCGGTGGCGCCGCCTCCGGCCCAGGCTGCATACGACCGAACCGCGATCGTCATTGGTCTCGGTGCCATCGCGGGAGTCGTCGCGTTTAACGCAGCGACCCTTGGCGTGGTCTCCCTTCCGGGCGGCTCGCTGGTCACCGGCGCGGTCGTATTGCCGGCAGAAGCCGCGGTCGCCCTCAGCCGGGTCTATGCCGTCAGCACCGCCGTGGCGGGTGCGTGGGTCGCGGACTGTCTCTATCCCGGCACATCGACGACGGAACGTCTTGTCACCGCGGGAACCGGTGCGATCCTTGGCATTACCGCCTTCAACGTGCTGACCGCGCCCATCGGCATCGTCCCCTGGGCCGGCGCCATCATCGATCCCATCCCGACCGCCACCATGCTCGGCAGCCGTCTGCTCGCGGCCGGCAGCGCCGGGGCGGGCGCGGTTGGCGCCACATGGCTGTATGGCAAAATGTCAGGGCAGGCAGTGGATATGGGCTATGCGCTTACCCTGGCCGGTGGCGCGCTTGCCGGGGTCGCGGCGGGCAATGTGCTGACGATGGGGGCGTTGGGCGCCCCACCCTATTACGCCGGAGCGGGTTTGGCCCAAGCCGGAGGCGCCATTGCCAGCGCGTCGGCGTCCACCGCGTCGCGGATCTGGGCGGTGGGCACCGGGGTCGCCGGCGCCCTCGTGGCCGATCGCTGGTATCGCAAGTAGGTCCGCCGCCGGCCTACTCGACCGGGGCGGTCATCCGTCGGATCGTTCCCGTTGTGCTATGCCCTTCCTGCAAGGTCACCAGCACGACCTCACCACCCCAGCCTTGCACCAGATCGGCGCCAACCACCTTGTCGATCGTATAGTCGGAGCCTTTCACAAGGATATCCGGACGCAGCGCCTGGATCATCTCCAACGGCGTGTCTTCATCGAACAGCACCACCAGATCGACGGGCGACAGGGACGCCATGACCGTCGCGCGTGCCGTTTCGTTCTGCACCGGGCGGCTTGGCCCTTTCAGGCGTTTCACCGAGGCATCCGTGTTCAACGCGACGATCAGCCGGTCGCAGGCGGCCCGCGCCTCGCTCAGCAGGCGGACATGGCCGGGATGGATCAGGTCGAAGCAGCCATTGGCGAACCCGACCCGCAGTCCTTTCGCTTTCCAGGCGGCGATTTGCGACACGGCCTCCGCGGTGCTTGCCACCTTGCGGTCGGACGCAACCAGGTCCTGCAAGTGCAGCGCATCCAGCAGTTCCTGGCGTGCGACCGTGGCGGTGCCCTGCTTGCCGACCGATATCCCGGCCGTCACATTGGCCAGCATTGCCGCGGTTGGCAGCGATGCGCCGGCCGCCAGCGCGACGCTCAGCGCGGCCACCAACGTGTCCCCCGCGCCCGACACGTCGGCCACTTCCCGCGCGCGGGTTGGCAGATGCATTGTGTCCTGGCCGCGCCGGACCAGGGTCAGCCCCTTGGCCGAGCGGGTGACGAGGACGGCCTGGCCTTGGGTTTCGTCGAGCGCGGCTCGGCCGGCGCGATCGGCTTCGGTATCGTGATCGGCCTCGATCCGGGTTGCGAGGCGGACTTCGTGTTCGTTGGGGGTCAGGACCGTGGCGCCGCGATAGGCGGCGAAGTCCGGTCGCTTCGGATCGGCGATCAGCAGGCGCCCGGCCGCGACGCAGGCATCGATCGCGCGTCGCAGCACATCGCCGCCCAGTACGCCCTTGGCATAGTCGGACAGCACGACGACATCGACGCTGGCCAGGGCACGCTCGATCCGGGCCAGCACGTCGTCGGCGGCTGCCGTATTCAGTGGGGCGGTGGTTTCCTCATCCAGCCGAAGAAGCTGATGCGATCCGGTCATGAAGCGGGTTTTGGCGGTGGTGGGACGGCCGGGCACGATGACCAGCGCGGCCTCGATGCCAGGGGTTTCGGTCACCAGCCGGTGCACGGCATGCCCCGCCTCATCATCGCCCACCACGCCGACCAGGGTCGCGTGCCCACCCAGGGTGGCGATGTTCAACGCGACATTGGCCGCACCGCCCAACGTGGAACGCCGGTCGTTCGGCCGCAGCACCGGGATCGGCGCCTCGGGCGACAGGCGGCTGACGCCCCCCAGGACGTAGCGGTCCAGAATGATATCGCCGACCACCATCACTCGCGCGCCATGAAAATGGCGGACGATGTCAGCCAGTTCGCTGTCTGTCGCGGGGCGGTCCGAACCGGTGGTATCATCGACTGTCATGCTGTCTGTTCCATGCGAGCGGGAGGGGCGTACAAGGCAGCTTTTGTTGCCAACTGAAATCACCGGAAACGCCGAGCGCGGGGTGTCCCGTGTGATAAGGGGATAGCAGCACGCGCGGCCGGTCGCACGTCCAAACGCACGTCCAAAAAATTTTCGTCGCTGTTCCAACCCCGATGCGATATCGGTATGGCGTTCCCGGGTCGCCTTGGGCGGCCATTGTCCAACAGCGATTTCTTTGCCGAGGCCCCGTGAAATACCTGCCACCCTTTGACCTCATCCGGCGATCTTTCGAACTTTCGACCGTGAAGGGAGAATTGCGCGTCAGCGCATCCTATGAGGACTTTCTTAACGTTATCCGGACGATGATAGCCGGCATCGACGTGGATGAGACCTAGTATGCCAAGATGTATGAGGATATCGGCGCCGCGATCCGCGACGGCAAGATCGCATCCGCCAAAGAGCATTTCGTCGGCGACGGATATATCGAAGGGCGGAAACCCTTTGAGATCAGGGTGGATGAGACGTGGTATGTTCAGCGCTATCCGGACGTTGTCGAGAGCGTGAGAAAGGGCGTCGTGCCATCCGCGTAGCAGCATTTCGACGAAGATGGCTATCGCGAGGGACGGCTGCCATTTGGCATGTGATGGGCGCGGACGCATGGCCACAGGCGCGCTGTTGCGTTGGGTACTTTGAACAGGTGAGCGGCCCGGGGCTTTTGCGGGGAGACCGGTCCGGTCGATTCGCAACCGCGCAACGACGTGCACGGATGATGAAACGGAATGGCGCCGGGGTGCCAGGTGCGAGGCGGAGCAGGATGGAAATAATCAAGGCGTCGACGGTCACGTGGAGACCTGCCACCCCATGACCCGGAAGCGATCCACTTCGCCCGCGCGCCGCTCCGCTTCAGGCCGGTCCGCGGCCAGGACCGAGTTCTTGTCGGCACCTGGGCTGGAACCGGAAGCCGCCGATCCGGTAACGGAAGATGCCGAAGCCGCCGGCACACCCGATGCGGTGTCGACCCATGGACTCGCCACCGCCGACCCTGAAGCCGGAGTGCTGGAAATACAGTCCGAAGTCGAACCAATTCTCGCGGTAGACCCGCTGTCGCCCGCCGATCCCGAAACCGTTTCCGTGTCGCGGCCGGACGAAGACCACGATCCCGCCACCGCCGACCCAATCGGTCGCCCCCCGGCTGCCGGCGCCCAACCCGCTGGCACCCCCCCGGCTGGCACCCCCCCGGCTGGCACCGTGGACGAACCCGGACCGGATGCGGCGGCGGACACGGATCCGGACAGCCCCGATGCTCGGCCCGTCGAAAATGGGGCAACGCCAGGAATCCGCATCGAAATCGACCCCTATGTGCAAGGCGGTCCGCTGCTCGGGCGGTTCGATCTGACGATCCGGGGCAGCGTCATCTGTCCCGTCGATATCGAAAGCATCGTGCTGTCCAGCGGCGGGCACATGATCAGCACGGCCAACTTCGGCATGCGGCGGCAACGCGCCGACGATCCCGACCCGGACTCGGGCGGTAATATCTGGCACCGCTTCCAATTCACCCTCGGCCGCCCCCTGGATCAGGCGCCCGAACCGTGCCGCTTCAATCTGGAAGTCCGGACCTTCGACGATCAGGTTCAGGATCAGGATTTTGAGGTCGTCGCCGACATCGGGGCCGAACATATATCGATCCGGATCGTGGAAGGCCCAACCGGCGAACCACCGGATGAAAGCGTCATCGCGGCATCCGCCATTCTGTATGTCGAGCGTGCTCAGATCAGCGACGACGGCATGTTGCATGTCGAGGGGTGGGCGCTGTCCGCGACCGGTGTCGTCATCCTGCAGGTATTCGCCGGGGACGTCCGTGTCGCCCTGGCGCGGCATGGGCTGGAGCGAGGCGACGTCGGGGACGTTTACCCTTTCTACCCGAACAGCCGTACCGCGGGCTTCGGTGTCAACGAGCGGCTGCCGCATCTCGATGACGCACCGACGGAAATCCGCGTCGAACTGCTGTGCAATGCCGGCTTCGGTCAGGAGCTTGTCGTCCCGCTGGAGCGGACCCGCGCGCCCACGCCGGAACCCGCACCCGCACCCGCGGCCACGGTTGGGCGCCCCGAGTTCGACGATCTGAAGGCCTTCATCCGGGAAACCATCGCGCAATCCTTGGCCCCGTTGATGGAAGCGGGTCGCCCAACCGCGGCCATGCCCGATGTGCCGATGCTCCACCCCACCATTTTCATCCACTGCGACGACAAAACGCTGACCGCCGACGGCACTCTGACCCTGGCCGGCTGGGCGGTCTGTGCCGCCGGCATCGTGCGCGTCGAAGTCTGGTTCGACGGTCAGCCGCTCGGCCTTGCCGAGTTCGGCCGCGAGCGGTTCGATGTCGGTCGGGAATATCCCACCATACCGTCCGCTCGTTACGCCGGATACGGATTGGTCAGGACTCTGACCGACCGGATCGCGGACGGGGAGCACGAAGTGCGCGTCGTCGCCCATAACGGGCCCGGGGACACGCAAGAAATCGTGTTGCTGATCTCCGTCACCGGGCAGCCGACCGAGACGGCCGCGGAGGGTGACGACGACACTCTGTTGCCGCTGATGCCGATGCCGATGCCGATGCCGATGCCGATACAGGGCCCGTCCGAGGCCGAACAGCACGAATTCCGCTTCGAAATGGACAGCCCACGGCTGGTGGCGGGCGCGGTGATAGAACCGGTGACCGGCCGCCTGACGATCGAAGGCTGGGTGCTGGCCCGTTCCGGCATCGCTGGCATCGATGTCCATCTGGACGACCAAAGCCTGGGAGAGGCGCATTACGGCCTGGCGCGCCAGGATGTCGGTGCGGCGTTCGCCGACTGGCCCAACGCGGTGCGTAGCGGCTACGCGTTTCATTGTCCGCCGCGCAGCCTGCGGACCGGCCCGCATGTTGTCAGCCTGGTGATCCGCGCGGAGAACGGCATGCGGATGGTCCGGGCATTCCGGATCGACGTGAAGCCGGCCGCTGCCGGGGGAGACATCGTTTCCATCCGCCGTCGGGTATCCCGCGTCGAAGCCGATCTCGTCGCCGATTGTCTGCTTCGGCTTGGCCATCGGCCGGACTTTACCGTGCTGGTTCGTCAAGGACCGGACGTAGACCCAACCAGCCTTCGCGCGACATTACGATCGCTTACGGAACAGTCGCTGGACGACTGGCGGGTGCGCATCCTGGCCGCGACGGAACCGGCTGCCCAGGCAGTCAGGGACGTGCTGAAAGCCGAGCGGGACGGGGTGGAATTCAGGGCGAGCGTGATCTCGCCGATGGATCACGTCTGGCAGGCGGGGTTGGTGGCGGAGGCGGTTTCCCCAACGTCGCAGTTCGTCATCCTGACGGCGGGAGACGAACTCGGTGCCGACGCCCTGGCGGAACTGGCCATGGCGCGCGCGCTGCACCATGGCGCGGATATGGTCTACGGCGATGAAGCCAGGATCAGCCCCGTCAGCAAGGAGCGGGAGCCGTTCTTCAAACCGGATTTCTCGCTTGACCTGCTGCTTTCCACCAACTATATCGGCCGCCCCTGGGTGGCGACCGCCGCGGTGTTCGCTGCGACCGGCGTAAGCCCGGCGTCGCTGGCCGCGGACGGCGAATACGATCTGGTGCTGCGTTGCAGTGAGCAGGCCCGATCCATCCGACACGTTCCCAAGCTGTTGTGTCTGCGCGGTCCCACGGAAGCGGACGAGATTGCCCAAGGCGAGATTGCCCAAGGCGAGATTGCCCTTACCGGCGCCATCGCGCGTCGGGGCATGGACGCTGCCGTGTTTGCATCTCCGATCGAGGGGACCTGGCGCGTCAAACGCGAAGTCGGCCCGGTCGGCAAGGTGTCCATCATCATCCCGACCTGTGCGGCGAAGGGCTATATCGAGACCTGCATCAACTCCCTGCGGGCACGGACCGCCTATCGGGACTACGAAATCATCGTCGTGGACAACATCCCGGCGGAGAATACCCATTGGAAGCAATGGGTCCGGACCCATGCCGACCAGATCGTCGATATTCCGGACGCGTTCAACTGGTCCAACTTCAACAATCGCGCGGCCGAAGCGGCCACCGGTGCGTATCTGCTGTTCCTGAACGACGATATCGAGATCGAGCAGGAAGACTGGCTCGATGTCCTGCTGGAGCATGTTCGCCGGCCGGAGGTCGCGATCGTCGGGCCGCAATTGGTTTACCCGGATCGCAAGGTCCAGCACGCCGGCATGTTCCTGACCCATGCCGGGATTGCCCGTCATGCGTTCCGGTTTTCCGACCAGAACGATCCGGGTTACTTCGGTTTGGCGCTGACCCAGCGCAACGTCATCGCCGTGACCGGGGCCTGCCTGCTGGTCCGGCGCGAAACCTTCGATCTGCTCGGCGGCTTCGACGAACTGCACCAGATCACCAACAACGACCTGGATTTCTGCCTGCGCGCGCATCGGGCCGGACTGCTGACCGTCTTCACGCCCTATGCATCGCTGATCCACCACGAACTGGCCAGCCGCGACCGGATGAAAGACGTCTACGACCTGACGCATTTCAATGCCGACTGGGGGACTCTGTTTGCCGCGGGTGATCCTTATTTCAACCCGCGCCTCTCGCTCCACGCCGACGACTATCGCCCCGACGACGAGCCGTTGGAGGTCGTGCATGCCGGCAACCCGATGTTCGATCGGGGCGACATCAGACGCATCTTGGTGGTCAAGCTGGACCATATCGGCGACTTCATCACCGCCGTGCCGTCGATCCGCCGGTTGAAGGACCTGTTTCCGGCGGCGTCCATCACCGTGTTGGCCGGGCGTGCCGCCAAGGCCTTTGCGGCAGTGGAACCCGCGGTCGATACGTTCCTGGAATTCGAGTTTTTCCATGCCCGCTCCGGCCTCGGCCAAAAGGAATTGACCAAGGACGACTACGCGGCGTTGCGGGAACGGCTGCTGCCGTATCGGTTCGATCTGGCGATCGATCTGCGCAAGCATACGGACACGCGCGACGTCCTGCGCTCGGTCCCGGCCCGGTATCTGGCGGGCTTCGATTGGCAGGGGCAGTTCCCGTTCCTCGACATCGCGTTGGAGTGGGATGGCGATCGCAACCTGGAGCGCAAGCGCTCCCACGTCGTCGACGACCTGCTTAGCCTGGTGGAAACCGTGGGCAAGGCCGCGCGGTCCGATCGGACCCAGATCATGTTGCCGCCGGGTGCCCGGGAAGCAGCGATGGCGGGTCTGCCCGACGATGCCCGCGCGCTGTTCGACAAGCCCGTCGTGGCGATCCACCCCGGCGTCGGCACGATCATGCGCCAGTGGCCGACCGGGCATTTCGCCGCGCTGATCGACCTTCTGGTCGAGCGTGACGGGGTGAATGCGGTGCTGATCGGCGGGCCGGACGAGGCGGACCTCGCCCAGGATGTCTTGCGTGCATGCAAGAATCAGCACGCGGTGGCATCGCTGGTGGGCAAGACCCCGCTTGGGGACCTGCCTGGCCTGCTGGGGTCCTGCGTTCTGTATGTCGGCAATAACAGCGGCCCGAAGCATATCGCGGCAGCGTTGGGCGTGCCCACGATCGGCATTCATTCCGGTGTGGTAGACGCCGTGGAATGGGGGCCGATCGGCAAGCGCGCGGTTGCGTTGCGGCGCAATATGGCATGCAGCCCCTGCTATTTGGTGCGCTTCCAGGATTGCCCGCGTGAGCTGGCGTGTTTGCGGTCGCTCGAACCCACGCTCGTGCATCAGAACGCGGAAATGTTGCTGGCAAAGCCGCTCCGCACGCTGCCCCCAGTCCTCGTGCGGGCATCGCGGATGCCGCCCGCGGACGTGGGTGCGATGGTTGGATTGGAGGGTGATGGGGCGACGGATACGCCAACCGACGACCATGCCGGTATCGACCAGCCGAGCGGGGTGCCGGAACCGTCCGCGGCCGATGGTCGTCCCGGCGAGATCGCCTCGATGGAGGACGCCGCACAGTCCGAAGCCCAGGCGACGGCGGACGCCTTCGAGGCTGACGTGCCCAGCGACGATCCTGCCGTCGACGCGTCCCGCCACGACGATTCGGTAGAACAGGACCCGCCAACCGACGATACCGCCGTCGTAACCACGGCACCGAATGGAACAAGGGCAAAACCCCGACGCCGTCGAACAGAGAAGGCCAGTGCATGATGGACGACGATGCCTTGTTGGCCCTGGCCACCGAACTCGCCGCCCAGGCAGGCGCCAAAATCCTGGAAATCCGCGCCCGGGGCTTTGACGTTCAGCGCAAGGAGGATTTCTCGGTGGTGACCGAGGCCGACCACGCCGCCGAGGCCATCATCGTCGCAGGCCTGCGCTCGGCCTGTCCCGAGATCCCCGTCATCGCCGAGGAAGAAGTCGCCGGCGGACGCATCACCGCCGCCTCCGGGCTGTTCTGGTTGGTCGATCCGCTGGATGGGACCCGTGAATTCACCAACGGCAGTCCCGATTTCGCGGTGAATATCGGCCTGGTGCGCGACGGCTGCCCGGTGCTGGGGGTGGTGGGCGTGCCCGCCGCGGGAGAGATGTATGGCGGCATCGTCGGGCGGGGGGCCTGGCGGCTGAAGGACGGTGTCCAGACGCCGATCCACGCGCGCCAGCCACCGCCCGCAGGCGTGACCGTACTGGCGAGCCGCCACCACGGCGATACGTCACAGCTTGACGCTTTCCTGCGCGATTATCGTGTCGAGAAAGTGATAAATTTCGGCTCTAGTTTGAAGTTCTGCCGCGTGGCGGAGGGGATTGCCGATCTGTATCCTCGTTTCGGGCGGACGATGGAATGGGATACGTGCTCCCCCCAGGCGGTGCTGGAAGCCGCGGGCGGCAGCGTGCGGACGTTGGATGGGAAGATGCTGCGGTATGGGAAGGTGGGGTGGGACAACCCGCATTTCGTATGTTACGGGCGCTCTGAACATTAACCGGCGCTCGCGATTGGCCGTCCCAGCACCCGCCGCGTCGACCGGCCGGACGACGCGCCAATTGACACAGCCCCGTCACCCGGGTTCCCTGTCACATGGCGGTCATGCTGGACCGTCGTCCGGGAAAGCACACGAGCCGCACAATGCTCCTCGTCGTCGACGCAGGTAACACCAATGTGGTCTTCGCCGTCCGCGACCAGGATACCTGGCGCGGGACGTGGCGGATCCGTACGGATGCCCAACGCACCTCCGATGAGTATGCCGTCTGGCTGCTCGCGCTGATCGGCCATGCCGGACTGCGCAGGGAAGATGTGCAGGCCGCGGTGATCGGAACCGTCGTTCCCGCGGCGCTGTATCACCTGCGGCGGCTTTGTCGCGAATGGTTCAATGTCGAACCTTTGGTGGCGCGGGCGTCGCTGGATTGGGGCTTCGAGATCCGGATCGATAACCCGAACGAGGTCGGTGCCGATCGGCTGCTGAACGCGCTGTCGGGCCACAAGCGCTTCGGCGGCCCGCTGATCGTGGTGGATTTCGGCACCGCGACCACATTCGATGTCGTGGACAAGACGGGTGCCTATCTCGGCGGCGTGATTTGCCCCGGGATCAACCTGTCGTTGGAGGCGTTGCATCAGGCCGCCGCGCGTCTGCCTCGCATCGGTATCGGCCGCCCGCAATCGGTGATTGGACGCTCCACGGTGCCGGCGATGCAGTCCGGCGTCTATTGGGGCTATGTCGGCCTGATCGAGGGTCTGCTGGGCCGCATCAAGGCGGAATTCGGTGGGCCGATGAAGGTGGTCGCGACCGGCGGCCTGGCCCCATTGTTCGCCGAGGGCACGATGATGATCGAGCACATCGAGCCGGACCTGACCCTGGACGGGCTGCGTATGCTGGCGGCCCGCAACCCGGTGCCGGTCCTGCCGCGGGAGCGGACGCGTCTGATCGAAACGGAGTAGGACCGGCGCGGTCGGTCCAACCAACCGCCCGCCCGCCGAGAGCCAGCGCCGGAGGCCTAACCGGCTCGCAAAAGCCAACCCACGGCGACTGGCCGCCCCCCACTGATTGCGCCCCACTGATTGCGCCCCACTGATTGCGCCCCACTGGAAAACCCAGCCGAACCACGCCACAATCGAGGCCGAGGATAGGGCCATGCATATCGATACCGAAGCCACCCAGCACCTGCAGCTTGCCGCTCACGCCGCGCGTGACGCCGCCCGTGTGCTGGCGCGCAGCAGCGAAGCCACGCGTAACGCGGCGCTGCATGTCATGGCCGATGCTCTGCGGGCCGGCCAGGACGCCGTTCTGGCGGCCAACACTGCCGATCTGGCCGGATTTTCCGGCACCGACGCCTTTCGGGACCGGCTCGTGCTGAACCCGGCTCGGGTCGAGGCCATGGCGCGTGGACTGGAAGAAGTCGCTGCCTTGCCCGATCCGATCGGGCGTATCCTGGCGGACTGGACCCGTCCGAACGGACTGCGCATCCGTCGCGTCGCGACGCCGATCGGTGTGATCGGCATGATCTACGAAAGCCGTCCGAATGTGGGCGCCGATGCTTCGGCCCTGTGCCTGAAATCAGGGAATGCGGTGATTTTGCGTGGCGGGTCGGAGAGCACGCACAGCGCGCGGGCCATCAACCAGGCCTTGCAGCAGGGGCTGGCCGAGGCTGGACTGCCGGCCGCCTGTATCCAGGTCGCGCCGAATGCCGATCGCGCCTATGTGGCCGCGATGCTCGCCGGGGCCGGGCTGTTGGACCTTATCATCCCGCGTGGCGGCAAATCGCTGGTCGAGCGGGTGCAGCGGGAAGCGCGGGTGCCGGTCCTGGCCCATGCCGAGGGGCTTTGCCACACCTACGTCCATGCCGCGGCCGATCCGGCCATGGCGCGCGCGATCGTCGCCAACGCCAAGATGCGGCGGACCGGCGTCTGCGGCGCGACCGAGACCTTGCTGATCGACCGGGCGGTTGCCCCCACGCTGCTGCCGCCGATCGTCGCCGATCTGCGTGCCCTGGGCTGCGACATCCGCGCCGATGCGGCGGCGTGCGCGCTGATCGCGGACCTTACTCCGGCAACCGACACTGATTTCGATACCGAGTGGCTGGACGCCGTCATTTCTGTCGCCGTGGTCGATGGAGTCGGGTCCGCCCTGGCCCATATCGCCCGCCATGGCAGTGAGCACACCGATGCGATCGTCACCCAGGACGAATCCGCCGCCAACCAGTTCCTGCAAGGGTTGGACAGCGCCGTCGGGCTGTGGAACGCCTCCACGCAGTTCTGTGATGGCGGAGAATTCGGCTTTGGCGCCGAGATTGGCATCGCGACCGGGCGTATCCATGCGCGCGGGCCGGTCGGTCTGGAGCAACTGACGACCTATCGCTATCAGGTGATCGGGACCGGGCAGGTCCGTCCCTGAGCGCTCCTCGCGATCGCGCCCTGGCGGTTGCCCCATGCTCGGCGTCGGCTGCGATGGTTGCCCGGACCGTTGCGACGGACCTGGGACCGTTGCCCCGGTTTGGCGATCGGCGGCGGATCAGCGTGGGATTGTTGGGGGGATCATTCAATCCGGCCCATCCCGGGCACCGTCACGTCGCGGAGCTCGCGACTCGGCATCTGCGTTTGGACCAGGTCTGGTTCCTGGTGTCGCCGGGCAATCCGCTGAAACCCGCCCGCGGCATGGCGCCTCTGGCGGAGCGCCTGGACAGCGCGCGTCGGATTGCCGACGATCGTCGCATCGTTGCCAGCGGGATCGAGGCGGCCTTCGGCACCACCTACACGGTTGATACGTTGCGCGTATTGCTGCGGCGTTTCCCGCGCATCCGATTCGTCTGGGTGATGGGGGCGGACCTTCTGGCGCAGTTGCCACGATGGCGGCGATGGAAGGATATCGTGCATCGATTGGCCTTTGTCGTGCTGCCGCGCCCCGGCTATACGTATCAGGCGCTTGCGGGACAGGCCGCGCATCGTCTAGGCCCTGTTCGACGCAGGGCGCGGGAAGCACCGGTCATCGCCGGAAACGCTCCCGGCTGGGTCTTTCTGCCGGTTCGGCAGACCGCTTTATCGTCCACTGCCATTCGCGCCGCCGGCAAAGGAAACGTGCCATAGCCTCGCCTCCGAAGTCACCTCCGTCCCCCGCGCGCCACAAGCCGGAGCCGCGCAAGCGTGCGCCGCGCAAGACAGCGGCAGATCCCGCCTTGACGGACGCCGTGCCGGGCACGCCTCGCAAGAAGACCATTGCCGCGGGTCCGAAGGCCGCCGCGCCCCGCAAGCGCGCAAAACAAAAGACCGAGCCGTCGGAACTCGATCGTCTGCAAACCCTCATCGTGGGCAGCCTCGATGACGACAAGGCGGAGAACATCGTCACGCTCGACCTGACAGGGCGGGCGATGTTCTGCGACCGGATGGTGATCGCGACCGGACTGGCCGACCGTCAGATCAGCGCCATGGCGCAACATCTGAAGGAAAAGCTGCACGAGGCAGGCTTGAAGCGGGTGCAGATCGAAGGCGCCGGCGGCTCCGAATGGGTGCTGATCGATGCCGGGGATTTCGTCGTGCATCTGTTCAAGCCGGAAGCGCGGGAGATGTATGCGCTGGAGAAAATGTGGGGCGAGGAGCTGGACGAGGCGCGATAGACGGGGGCGACCGAACGCCGCTGGTCGCCATCACCAGTCTTTCAGTCGGACAGCAGCCCTTTCCGTTTGAGCTCGTCGGCCAGCCAGTCGACGGCCGCGTCGGCCAGTTGGTTTGACAAAAGCAGGTTAACCCCGACCGCGCTGATCAGCCAGCCGAGCGGCCCGGGGTAGGCCTTTTTCCGGATATGGTTCAGCACGTTTTCGAACCGGTCATCGAATTTGCCGCGCAATTCCTTGGGGTTCAGTGCATTCTTTGGCCAGGGGAGGGTGGGTTGCTGTTGCAACTCTGGCCGCAACGGCACTACCGGCAAGTAGTATTTGGTCGGGTCCGCCAGGGTTGGATCGATACGCTTGCCGTCGAAGTCCCGCGCGTGGTCCCGCCGTTTGCCGTCATCCCATCCTTTGAACAATTTATTGTCTGCCCGCAATGTAAGAACCGAATCCAAGTAATGACGCATGTTCGAGCGGCCGAGCAGGAAGTCATGGACGCGGAAGGCTCGGGCGCAGAAGCCGCCGAAGGCACCGGCGGTGCTGCCGGTCAATGCGTCCTCTCCGATCAGTTGGGTTCCGTCGGGTGCCAGGCGGTTCGGCACGAGTTGGAAACGGCTGAACACGTTCTTGTCGCCGATCAACTGCATGTCACCGGTCAAATAACGGCCCATAGGTAGGTCTTGGGGCAGCATGCTCAGCCTCCCGTTTTCGTTTGTGAAAGAGAGCATGGCATGTTTGGTGCCCCGTGTCTGTAACGAACGGACGCTTCAGACGAAACCGTTCCGGATCATCGGCCATTGCGCCACCAGGGATCGCGTGGCTGGATATCGTCCGACCTGGGAGAATTGAAACACATGAGCACGACCACGGAACGCAAACCCTTCCACCATCCGCGCGTGCGGCCGGATTGGCTGGCCAGGCTGCGGGAGGACATCCTTGACCCGGACCAGCCGATCATCGACCCGCACCACCATTTATGGGTTGCCCGACCCGACCGCTATCTGTTGGAGGATCTGGTCGCCGACGTTCGCACCGGCCACAACGTGCTGTCCACCGTGTTCATCCAGTGCGGCTCCGCCTATCGCAAGGACGGACCGGACGAACTCCGTCCCGTGGGAGAGACCGCGTTCGTCTCCGCCATCGCGGCGGAGAGCGAAACCGGTGCCTATGGGGCATTTCGCGCCTGTCCGGGGATCGTCGGCCATGCCGATTGCCTGTTGGGAGATCGGATCGATCCGGTGCTGGAGGCACATATCCAGGCCGGCGGCGGGCGCTTCAAGGGCATTCGCCACAGTGGCACTTACGACGCTGGGATCGCCCCCACGGCGCCCCCGGGCGCACCGCCGGGCCTCTACCGCGACGCCTCCTTCCAACTCGGCTTTTCCCGCCTCCACCGGCTCGGCCTTACATTCGAGGCCTGGCTGTATCATCCGCAGCTGGGTGATCTGGTCGATCTGCTGCGTGCTCATCCCGCCCAGAAGGTCGTTCTGAACCATTTCGGCGGCCCGCTCGGCGTGGGGCCCTACGAAGGCAAGCGTCCGGAGGTCTTTGCGATCTGGTCGGCCCGCATCAAGGAACTGGCGCAGTTTCCCAACCTGCACATGAAGCTGGGTGGGCTGGCGATGAACGTGAACGGGTTCGGCTATCACCACCCTCAGCCATCCCCTCATTTTTTCTCCTGTGATTCCAAGGCAGTAGGTTTGGATGCCAAGTCGCCCCGCCACCTGCAACGGGAAGCTGGCCCAACTGACCGGGTCATACCTCGAGTCACGTAACCCAGCCTGATACAAAAAGCGGT
>CAMATI010000032.1 GCA_945861095.1 Asaia bogorensis
CCGCGCAGGAGCGCCGGTGTCTGGGCACGAGCATGTCCAGCGCGGACGCGCGGGCTCTCCTGCATGATGGCATGAACTCGGTCCCAAAGGGCGCGCGGGACGATCGCGTCATGCTCACCGGGGAATGACTGCCCTTTGTGCACTGCCTCACCCAGGTAAACCCGGTTGGCCAGCAGCTTGGCGATCGACCCCTTGTCGAAGGGCCGCCCGGTCTTGGTGACGAGGCCTTCCTGCCGCAGCACTGGCAGCAGCTTCGTCGCGGATCCTATTTCCGCGAACCCCTCGAACACCCGGCGGACCGTGGCGGCGGCCGTCGCGTCCACCAGCAGCTTGCGGTTTTCCACCCGGTAGCCGAGGGGTACTGGTCCGCCCATCCACATGCCGCGGGCGCGGGAGGCGGCGATCTTGTCCCGCACCCGTTCGCCGATGACCTCACGTTCGAACTGGGCGAACGATAGCAGGATGTTCAGCGTCAACCGTCCCATGCTGGTCGTGGTGTTGAACGACTGCGTCACCGACACGAACGTCACGTTGTTCGCGTCGAACACCTCTACCAATTTGGCGAAATGCATCAGCGAGCGCGACAAGCGGTCGATTTTGTAGACCACAACGACATCGACCCGATCAGCCTCGATGTCGCGCAACAGGCGCTGCAGCGCGGGGCGTTCCAGCGTGGCCCCGGAAATCCCCCCGTCATCATAATGGTCAGGGACCAGCATCCATCCCTCGGCTCGCTGCGACGAAACGAAGGCCTCCGACGCGTCGCGTTGCGCGTGTAGCGAGTTGTATTCCTGGTTGGTCTGTTCGTCCGTGCTGACGCGGGTGTAGACGGCGCAGCGGAGTTTTCGCACAGTGGCCGGTGTGGCGGCGGCATCGCGATGGCGGCGCGTCATGCGTCACCTCGAGCGCGAAGTCCGAAAAATGTCCAACCATTCCAGCGTGTTCCGGTAATGGCGCGGGCGATCGCAGACAGCGACTGGTAGGGCCGGCCCTGCCATTCGAACCCATCGCGTTGCACGGTCACGACGTGCTCGACGCCCTGCCATTCCCGCAACAGACGGGTGCCGGTGATCGGGCGCTGTTCCTGCCTGATGCGGCGCAGGGTGATGTTCTTGCCGTCGATCTGCTCGCCCAAGGCCTCAAGCCGCTTAACGATCTCAGGTTTCAGCCCGCCGTAGGCCAGTTCCTGGATCCGGTAAGCGAGGCGGCTCTCCAGGAATTTCCGGCTGTAGGGCGGCGGCTCCGCGCCGAACAGCGCGCTCCACTGGTCCTTCAGGTCCGCCATGCTTGCGTCCGCCAACGCGGCCAGACGGCCGAGCACATCCTGTCTCGGGATGGCGGGGATTGTGCAGGCGGGCGGTGGTTCCGCCCGCGAGGTCTTGGCTTTGGTCATGCGTGTCTCCGGTTTCTCCGGTTGGCACACACGCGCTGGGGTGGCACGGAGTGTAGGCGAAATTCTCCGTCAGCCCCGCTTTCCGGCGCTTTGGCCTCGGCGGCGCGGCTGCGGAGCCGCACCAGCCCGCGGGCCAGGAGGGCGCAGACCTCGCGGAGGTGGGGTGGGAGAGTGATGTTGGTCACAGCCGACGATCGGGTTGCCATGCCAATGATTACCCAGCATCGGCGCAATCTGTTTCATGCGGCCCCACCGTTTCCATTCGACAGAGGCCCATGCGTGGTGTACCCGTTTCGTTCCACATCACAGGGTGGTCACGTGCCGAAGGACTTCGCCAAGTTTGCCAATCAACGCTTCCTTAAGACCGTGAACTGGGAAGTCCTGGGGCGTCTCCTCGCCATGCATGCACAGGACATCAAGGGCCTGGACCTGATGCTGCTCGCTACCAGCCCTGCCGAAGGTCGAAAGCAGGTCTGTGATTTTTTGCTGGGACCGCGCGAGAACTACCCGAGCGGCCTGGTACATGCCCTGCATCGCATCGTGCGTCTCGACAGCACACTGGGCATGCAGCTCATCCTGGACGAGGCGGAGCGACAGAAGGTTACGTTGCTGGAGCCTGCGGCCCAGGCAACCGCGACACCGCGGGATATCGCACTCCTGGCCTTTGTTGATTACCCAGACGTCTTCGTTGAGGCTGAGCATACGTCCGTCTTCATCCCACCGCCCAGCGTGTCGGAATACAACGCCCGGGAGGAAGGGGTGACGGCCGAAGTAACGCTGGAGACGCTCGAGGCGCTGCGGCTGCGGGCTGCTGACCTGTTCGCCGCCGATTTACGCGGGCAATACTGCCGTGTCCGGCCGTACGAGGATGACGGAGAGTTGTGCATTGCGGTTCGCCATGGGGCGCCGCCAGTATCGACCGAGATCATCAAGGGAGAGGAAGACGGCGTAATTGGCTTCCAGGAGGTCGATACAGCGGTCATCTCCTATGCTGAGATCACTGGGCGTCTGACCGTTTGGGGTTGCGCGAAGAAACGGCGCGGCGATCTGGCCGAGGCTTTCGCCACCCACATCCTTGGTCAGCCGGGTCTGTTCAAGGCGGCTGATGCACAGCGACTTTACACGCTGGCACCACTCGAGCGTTCCGGCGGCACCTTCGCCTTCAGGAAGGGAGACGACGAAGAAATCGATCATATTTTGATCGTTGAAGCGCAGGCAAACCGTGTGGCCACCAACGTCAAGACAGGAAGGGAGATGACTCTGTTTGCGCTGACGCTGCGGGACCAGGGGGGCAATGCACTGAAGTTACTGCATCAGAGTCGCACGGACATCACCTATGGCGACAACGCCTGGCGTCTGGGACACATCACCGCGCGGATCGTGCTGAAAGCGCCCGACCGCCGCGCGCCGACGATCACCGTCAAGATCAAACCGGATGACTCGGTCAGCTTCCAGCGAAGCCGTCACAGAAAGCGTGTCATGACTCTCCTCGCATTGAACAATCTGGTCCATGCACGACAGCCTGACGACGCTGCTCTGGCAGCTGAGTGAAGCGGGCGAGCCGGCCGTGATGTTCGGCCGGCAGCATGGCCCCGATGAGGCAGCCGCCTTTGCGCGCCTGCTTCAGCTTGGCGTTCTGGTGCAGGGGGAGAGGCTCACCGCATGGAACACATGCAGCGATTGCGATTGTGGCGCAGATGAGCGCGCTATTCGCTGGAATGGAGATGTGCCGTTTGCCGCCTGCGCGGCAGACAATCGGCGGGACGAGGTGCTGACGAGGGAGGACCTGGCAACTTTCCATGTGATCAGCGCTGCCTTGCTCACTGAGACCGCGACCGCCCTTGGGCTTGGCCTGCCGGAGCAAATCGTACCTGGGCTTTGGCACCTGGGCCGTCTGCCAGACGGCCGCGTCGTGACGGCCGCGCCGACGCGTGCCGGTATGCAGATGCCTGGCCTCGTTGGCGCGCTCCGTATGGTCGATGCCGAGGGGCCCATCATACTCGTCGGGCCGCCAATGCCTGACGTACGCCGAGCCGAGTTGGCCCGCCAAGGGATCCATGCCGTGGCGGCTGCCGAGGTTATCTTGCCACCGGGGCAGATGCCCCTCCTGGGTTTCGATATCTCCAGGCTACCGGATGGCAACGTCGGCAAGCATCGACTGGTACTGACGCCCTCGACCCGCACCGTCCGACTCGATGGCCGTGAGGCGGTATTGCGCCCACGACCGTTCCAGTTGCTCGAGATTCTGGTCCGGCAGCACCGTCGTGGTACACCGATCGTCTCCCGCCACGACCTTTACCGCGAGATGTTCAGTGCTGAGACGTCAGAAACCGCCGTGCGCGGTCTGGTCACGGAACTCCGTGAATTGCTGACGAAGGCGTTCGGTGCCTCGGCAGTATCTGGCTTGGTCGAGACCCGCACTGGGCTTGGCTACGCGCTGGCCGTCCCGCCGCTCAGCGCATGGATCAACGATTAGCCGCATCCGGGCGACCGGGTCAGCAATCCCACAATAGTCCCACACCTCTCCCACCCCTGTGGGAAAGCTGCCCCGGCAGGTTCGGCTGGTCATCAACGACCAGCCGGAGCCGCCCATGCCCTCCCTCAGCTTTGCCGAATTTGAGCCACTTCACCGTATGGCCGGGCGCATGGCGCGCGGCCTGTGCCGCCGTCTCGGGTTGCCAGCACATGAGTCGGAAGACTTTTCCCAGGAACTCCTGACTGACTTCATTGGCCGCCTGCCAGGCTTCGATCCCGATCAGGGCGAGTTGGCAGCGTTCGCGCTGACCTGCTTCCGGCACCGGGTGGCTCTACTCGCCCACCGCACCCATCGGCAGCGTGCGCTGCATCACCCAGTGTCCCTCGACGATCCGCTGCCGGGCGGCGGCAGCGTTGGCAGCCTGTACGCCGAGGCGGACGGCTATGGCGCATGGCTGGGGCAACCAACCGATGCTTTCGCCGAGGTGGAGCGCCGCCTTGACCTCGAGAGCGTCTCCAACGTGCTGACGGACGAGGACGTGCCGCTCTGTGCCGCCCTTGCTCGTGGGGATGTGAACCCTGCCCGTCACGCTGGACTGTCGCGCACCACCGCCTTTCGGCGTGTCAGGGAGTTGCGGTTGCGGTTGTGCACCGCCGGCATCCCCTCGGCGGCGTGAAACAGATTGGTATCAGCCTGGGTAATCATGGCCATGGACACAATCATTTCCCCCCACCACGCCGTTGGAAGCCCCCTCACCGAGGCAGCGCTGTGCGCCTGGCTCGGTGCGGCGGCTCCGGGCGACCGCATCTCCTATCATCGTGGCTTTCTGGCTCGGCAGACCTGCAAGCAGCTCGCCTGCCTGCCGGAACCCGAGCGCATTGCGCTGCTCGGCGTAGCAAGCCGCGCCTGGAAGCTGGCCGAGGCCGGCTTGGCCGATCTTGTGCAGCAACGTCACGACTTCGAGGACTACTCCTACATCCTTGTTGCCCGTCGTCGTCCGCGCCGCGCCGCACCCGCTGTCCTGCCAATCCTGCTCGCGGAGGCCGCGTGATGGATGCGCCACATCCGAACCGTCCGACTTTGGACACCGTGCGTATGATGCCGGTGGGCGATGTGATTGCACTTCCCTCGGACCATTTGGCCTTGCTCCAGGCCGACGCCCGTGACGCGCTGGAAGCGGCGAAGCGGCTGCAGGACTGGATCGAGGCGGCGATCAGGCTGCGTTACGAGCAGCGCGCGATCGCGGCCCGCGGGACTGCCGGCAAGGACACCGGCACGGTGCGTTTCGACGATGGTGACGTCACCGTGATCGCTGACCTACCCAAACGCGTTGACTGGGACCAGCGTCAACTGGCCGATCTGGTCGAACGCATCCGCGCTGGCGGTGAGAATCCAGGCGAATACGTCGAGGTCAGTTTCAAGGTCGCCGAACGCGCCTACGCCGCCTGGCCCGAACGCATCCGCACCGTGTTCGAACCGGCGCGAACCGTTCGGCCGGGGCGGCAGACCTTCAAGCTCACGCTGAACTCGGAGGCCGCGTGATGACCCTGCGCATCGTTACCGCCGACGAACGGCTGTCGCACGGGGCGAACAAATCCACCGTCGCGCTGTTCGGCCCAACCGGCTCGGGCAAAACCACCCAGCTCAAGCACCTGCCTGAACGGGAGACCGTCTGCATCGACCTCGAGGCCGGGTTGAAATCCGTGCAGGACTGGCGCGGCGACAGCCTGCCAATCCGCACCTTCGACGATGCCACCGCCGTCGCCTGTCTGATCGGTGGCGTGAACCCTGCCGCAGCACCCACCGAATTCTACTCGGAGAACCACTACCAGCATCTCCGAGGCAAACACGCCGATCTCGCTCGGCTTCTGGACGGGAAGTCGATCATCTTCCTCGACAGCCTGACCGACCTGACCCGGCAGGCGATGGCCTGGGCGAAGACAAGGCCGGAGGCGTTCAGTGAGAAGACCGGCAAGCCCGACACGCGTGGTGCCTACGGGCTGATGGCCCGCGAGGTGATCGGCTTGCTGAAGCACCTGCAGCACGCGCCCGGCAAGACCACGATCATGGTCGGCATCCTGGAAAAGGTCACCGACGAGTTCGGCAAGAGCACCTGGCAGCCGCAGATGGAGGGCGGCAAGGTCGGGCGCGAACTGCCGGGCATCGTCGACCAGGTTGTTTCGCTATCGCTGTTCTCGCGCGTTGGCGACGGTCCCTGGCTCCACGATCCCGAGCGCGGCACCGAACGCCGCTTTGTCTGCACGGCCGGCAATCCGTTTGGCCTGCCCGCCAAGGACCGCTCCGGCCGGCTTGACGAGACCGAACCGCCGGACCTCGGTGCCCTCCTCCGCAAGATCAGCGCAACCCGCAACACCCAGGGGTAACCCATGACCTATGACATGAACGATGCCGAACTACCGCGCGGTTCGGACCTGATCCCGGATGGTAGTTTCATGAAGGTGACGATGGCGATCCGGCCCGGCGGCTGTGATGGCCAGGGGGAGAGGGATCGCGGCCTGCTCAAGCGGTCCCAGACACCCGGCAGCGATGTGATGCAGATCGACGCGGAATTCACCGTCACCGCCGGGCCGCATGCGCGCCGGAAATTCTGGCAGCTGTTCACGGTCTCCGGCGGCAAGGTGGACGAGAACGGCGTGTCGATCGGCTGGAAAATCTCCAAGGGGCAGTTCCGCGCGATGATCGACAGCGCCCTGGGCCTTGACCCGCACGACATGTCCGAGGCCGCCCGTGCCAAACGCATGTTGCGGGGGTTGGCGGACCTCGCCGGCATCACCTTTGCCGCAAAGGTGCGGGTCGAGCCTGCAAACGATCCACGATACAGCCCCAACAACAGGCTGGACCGGGTGGTGCTGCCAGGGGAGCCGGAATACCGCCGCATCATGGACGGTGAGGCCGTTTCGCCGCAACCCGGCACCCGGCCTGCCCAAGCCGCCACGCAGGCCGCGCCGGCTCCCGCCTGGGCTCCGCCCGCCTGGTCGGGTTCTGGTGCGACGCCGCCCACGACACCGGTGAATACGGCTGCCCCGGCACCTGCATGGGAGCAGCGTTCCGCGGCGAACGCGGTGCCCGCGTCATCGCCACCCACCGCAGCACCCACAACCGGTGGTCCGTCATGGCTGAACGGTTGAATCGGGCGATGGGGCCATGGCGCGGAAGCGATGGGCAAGGACGCGCAGCGGCGTGCCGGCCCGGGGGATCATGGCGGTTCCCCTGCCGACCACGGCGGCGGATCAGGTCGCACGTCTGGTCTGCGCCCTGTGTGGTCGGGTGGCGAAGGGCTTTGGCTACACACACGAACTCCGCTGGGACGCGTTCCCAAACCACAAGTTCTGCTCGATGGAATGTTGTGATGCCGGCGGTGCACTCGCGCGAAGGAGCGGTGGCATGATCGACAAGACCCCGATGGAGAAGCAAGCGATCAAGGACGCAAGGCGTCCGTTCGCCGCGGTGCTGACGGACCTGGGGCTGATGGCCCCGTTCCACGACCGAACGGCCGCGGACATCGATAGGCTGATCGAGGCCTGCATCGACGGGTTTCAGGACTCGGTGCGCCGACAGGCCGCCGCGCGGGATCCGCTCGAGGACGAAATTCCTTTTTGATACGGAATGCCAATGTTGGACCTGAACCACGGATCGGCTCTGGTGTACGGGCGTACGCACCGACCTCCCGACAACGCGAGCGACCGGATCAACATCCATATCGACAGGGCTCTGGTCGCGCGGAACCGACGGCAAACGCCGCGCGACTATCTGGGTGGCAGTCGCGTTGGTGAAGCCTGCGCACGCAAGCTGGTCTACGAGGTCGGCCACACTCCGAAAGACCCAGACAAGGACTTCGACGGTGGCATCCTGCGCATTTTCGACGCCGGGCACCAGTTCGAGGACCTGTCGATCCGCTGGCTGAAGGAAGCCGGCTTTGAGCTTCGCGATCGCGGCCGCGACGGCGAACAGATCGGCTTCAGCGTGGCGGGCGGCAGGCTACGGGGGCATGCCGACGGCGTCATCGTCGCCGGTCCGAATGTCGGTATCCCCTGGCCTGCGCTTTTCGAACACAAGGCGCTCGGGTCGAAGTCGTGGAACGATCTCGTCCGACACGGGCTGCGTCGATCCAAGCCAATCTACTTCGCGCAGGTGCAGCTCTACATGGCGTATCTGCACTTGGATGTTGCACTGCTGACTGCGCTGAACCGTGACAGCCTGGTGCTCCATCACGAGGTCGTGCCGTTCGACGCCAGCGAGGCGCAGCGCCTGTCCGATCGGGCTGTCGATATCCTGCGAGCGGCGGACGCCGGCGAACTGCCGCCACGCATCGCCACGAACGCTGACTTCTATCTCTGCCGGTTCTGTTCCTACGCAACCCGCTGCTGGGAGGCCGCCCAATGATCCCATCCGCTCCACAAAGCGCGCTGCCGATGGCGTTCGCGCTGAAACGGCATATCGCACGACAGCGTAGCCGATTCTGGTCCGCGCAGGACATCACGGGAATTCCGGCGGCGCCTGTCTACCTGTTCCCGGATTCCACGAAATTTGATGATGACGCGGTGGATGCTCTGTCGGTGGCCGTCATGGATGGCCCCCTGCATCTGCCGCACGAGGAGGTCATCTTCGAGGTCATGATGTCGGTGCAGACTCCAGGCAGTCTTATCGCCTACGCCACGTCACGTGAGGATCATGTCGCAGCCTTCCTGTTCCGGTACTGCCGTCAGAAAAATGCCTGGACTGACGTGATATGCAGAGCTGCCATTCACCCAAATGGAATGGCCGAAATCGAAGCCAATCCTCTGATCACCGACTACGAGGAAGGCACTCAGTACGGCTCCCTGTTGGCGGGAATGGTGTGGCGTTCACTTGGTCTGCTTTCCAGCCAGGTCAGTCTGGCGGCCAAGGCGGTTCCCGTCACACGCCGTCCGAAATTGTCCAAGGCCGGCGTCACGGGGTGGACCTATCGCATCGCTGATATCGATCTCGAAAGAATCCGCGCCACCCTTCCGTCGCGAAACGGAACACACGCACCACCACGCTGGCACATCCGCCGCGGGCACTGGCGTCAGCTTCAGGACGGGCGGCGTGTCTTTGTTCGCGAATGCGAGGTCGGTAACCAGACACGCGGGGGTGTCGTCAAGGATTATCGCATGGATATGGGGAGGGCCGCATGACGGATATCACGCCATCCGATACCCAGTACAAGGCCATCGCCGCGATCAAAGCATGGTACGCGAACGATACCGAACGGCAGCAGGTATTCCGTCTGTTTGGGTACGCGGGTACGGGAAAATCCACGGTTCTGAGGTTTGCCTTGGACGAACTGGGCCTCGAACCGCACGACGCGGGAGATGAGGATCAGCGTTGCGTGCCCGGTGTCGTAACCGCCACTTTCACGGGCAAGGCGGCGCTGGTCCTGCGCCGGAAGGGCACGCCTGCCCGTACCATTCACAGCCTGATCTACAGCGTCATTGAGGCAACTGAGGAAGAAGTCGAAGCCGCCGAAAAGAAAATAGAAGCTGCCCGGGGCGAGGCTCATCAATTGTCTGGCTTTGACCGCACCACCGCCGAGGCAACGATCGAGGCCATGCGCCAGGCGGTTGCCGAAATGAAGCGACCGCGATTCGCGCTGAATCCGAAGAGCGACGCGGCGCATGCCAAACTGATCGTGCTCGACGAAGTCTCCATGGTTGGCGAGGAGATGGCGCGCGATCTGATGAGTTTCGGTAAGCCGATCCTGGTCCTCGGGGATCCTGGCCAACTGCCGCCTATCCAGGGCGAAGGCGCGTTCACGAAGACTGCACCGGACATCATGCTCACCGAAATCCACCGGCAGGCGGCGGAGAGCGCCATCATCCGGCTCGCCACCCTGGCGCGGCAAGGCCAGCCGATCGGGTTTGGCCAGTATGACGAACACGTCTGGAAAATGCGCAAGATGGATGTGACACCGCAGCAGGCGTTGCGCGGCGGTCAGGTCATCTGCGGCATGAACGCCACCCGTCTACAGTTGAACAATGCCATGCGCCATGCGGCTGGATTTGGACCAGGGTGGCTGCCAACAGGGCCGGACGAGAAAATCATCTGCCTGAAGAACCAGAACGATCTCGGTCTGATCAACGGCATGTTCATCACGCTCGACGAGATCGTCGATGAGAACAGCCTCTACTTCTCGGCCGTGGTGACCGATGAGGATGGCAAACAGGTTGGCCCACCGCAACAGGACGGAACCCGTGGCCGGTTGCGCATCTACAAGGGTCATTTCGAGGACCATGTCGCCTTCGACAAGCACCGCCACGATCGCGACTGGAAGAACAAGCGGATGCTGACCGAGGCGACCTACGGCTGGGCGATCACGGGCCATAAGAGCCAGGGGTCGCAGTTCCCCACGGCGCTGGTTTGGGATGATGGCCTCGGCCGTACACCCGAGGACCGCAATCGTTGGCTCTATACCGCGATAACCCGCGCGGAATGGGGATTGGTGATTGTCGCATGAACGCAATGGACCCGGTCGTTACGGTTGCTTCGTGTGAGGGCGGACAGACCGTTATCCAGGCCGGAACCGGCGGCATTGATCTGAACGATGTCGCTGACCTCTCGCAGCGCTGGGACCTGGCGGAGATACGGCGGCGGCTGGCGGAAACCGCACGGGAGTGGTTGCCCGAGCTGTTCCCGAACGCCCGTAAATCATCGGACGGGAAAACGCTGCGCTGCGCCGATCTGTCCGGCCGGCGGGCTCGTGGCGAGGGATCCTGCGTCATCCATCTGGTAGGGCGGTTCGCCGGATGGGGGTTCGATCATGCCACCGGCGAAAGTGCCGGGCCGATCGACATGATCTATCACGGGACCGGCCTCACCGACGCGCGGCTGTTCGAAGAAGCCGCCCGCCGGGCCCGGATGGACCGCCCGCCGCCACCCCCGCGCCCGGTCGAGCAACGACCCGATCATGGCCGCGAGATCGCCCGGATCCTGGAGGGCTGCCAGCCGCTCGCCGGTACCGTGGCAGAAACCTACCTCCGCGCCCGGGGTCTGGAACCGCCGGATACCCCGGACCTGCTGTTCCATCCCGACCTCACCGACTTCGAGACGAAGCGGGGCTGGTCAGGGATGGTCGCGATCGCGCGCGATGGCGCGGGCGAACCGACCGGCGGCATCCACCGGACCTACCTGGCGGATGACGGATCGGCAAAAGCCCCCCCCGGCAAGAAGATGCTGGGACCGATCGCCGGCGGGGCTGTCCGACTGGCACCCTTTCCGGAGGACGGTCATGTCGGTGTCGCCGAGGGCATCGAGACCGCGCTGTCGGCGCACGCAATCTTCGGCGTGCCCACCATGGCGGCGCTGTCGGCCGACGGCCTGCGCCGCTGGCAGTGGCCCGCCGGAACCACCCGCGTCACCATCTTCGCCGACGCGGGCCACGCAGGCATGCAGGCGGCTGCCACGCTCGCGGACCGGCTGAACCTCGCCGACATCCCATCGCACATTCAGGCCCCGCTGCACGGCGACGATTTCAACGACGACCTGCGGCACGGTGTCGCCGCAGCGGATTACGAGAACCAACGAGACGAACGGCCAACAGATGTCGCGCCGACCGTTCCGCTGCCCGCCACTGTTGAGGAACTGGTCGCGGCGGCGGCGGCACTGACCAATCCACCGGAGATGGGGCCGCTCTCCGCCTTGCTCGGGCGCCTGGTGACGCTGCGGCTGGAGCCGCTGCCGGAGCGGCAGGTCCTGGCAGCCGTCAAGACGGCGACCGGCATCGCCGTGTCCATTCTGGCGAAGCAGCTGGTTGAACTGCGCCGGCGTCTTAACACCACCGGTGATGTGACCTTGGCACCGATCCGGTCGCGATGGTCGTCGCTGCTGCGTCTCGATCCAGGCGGCACGCCCGAGCGGAACGAGGCCAACGTGCTCACCGCCCTCTCGCTCGACGCCGCCTTCACCGGCGCCATGGTGTTCGACGAGTTCAGCCAGGAAATCCAGATATCGCGCGCGCTCCCTTGGGACGGGGTCGACAGCGCTCTCCCGCGCCCCTGGGGCGAACCGGACGACGTGCGATGCGCTGAATGGCTGCAACGCCACGAAATCAACGTGCCCCCCGCCGTGGTGGGGCGCAGCGTCATCGCCGTCGCGCGCAACATCCGCATCCATCCCGTGCGGGACTACCTCACGTCCCTGACCTGGGACGGCACACCACGGCTTGATACCTGGGCTGTCACCTATCTCGGTGCAGCCGAAACGAAGCTGAACCAAGCCTTCGGGAGCCTTTGGATGATCTCAGCGGTCGCGCGGATCATGCGCCCTGGGGTCAAGGCCGACCACATGCTGATCCTGGAGGGGCCGCAGGGCATCCGGAAATCGACCGCCCTGAAGGTGCTCGCCTCGGACGCCTGGTTCACCGATGAACTGGCCGATCTGGGTTCGAAGGATGCCGCTCAGCAGATGCGGGGCGTCTGGATCATCGAGATGGCGGAACTCGACGCTATCGGCAGAGCGGATGTTTCCCGGATCAAGGCCTTCCTGTCGCGCACCACCGACCGGTACCGCCCGCCCTACGAACGTTACGTCGTCACAGTGCCCCGGCAGTGCGTCTTCGCGGGCAGCGTCAATCCCGACACCTATCTGCGCGACGAGACCGGCAACCGGCGGTTCTGGCCGCTGCGTTGCGGGGACATCGACCTGGAAGCGCTGCGCCGCGATCGTGATCAACTTTGGGCTGAGGCCGTCACGCGGTTCAACGCCGGGGCCGTCTGGTGGTTGGAAGACAGGGAACTGGTTGCCCTGGCCGGTGTCGCACAGGAAGCACGCTATCAGCCGGATGCCTGGGACGCGCTGATCGAGCGCTGGCTGGTTTCAGAGAGGCAGCGCGTCAATCTCGGGACCGACTACCACCAGGACTGGCAGGATCGGTACGTCCTTCGGCCCGAGCCTCTGACGGACGTGTCGGTTGGCGAAATCCTTGAGCAGGTCCTTCGGATCGAACCGGGGAAGTGGACCAAGGGCGATCAGATGCGGGTCGGGACCTTTCTCAAGGCGAAGAAGTGGGCTCGCTACCGGACAACCGAGAAGCCGCGCGAATGGCGCTATGCGGCGCCCAAGGACGCGCCACGATGACGCGCAAGGCACACGGCTTGTCCCACTGTCCCACCTGTGCCGTTTTCGGCCCGGAAGTGGGACACGAAAGGTCTCAGTCCAAGACAGCGCTTTTCTCAATCTGTCCCACTGTCCCACCTGTCCCACTGGGTATGAAAGGTCAATGTGAGAGATCAAAGGACGGGGAGAAGTACCTTTCGCATATAGGGTTTAGGAGGGCGTGTCTGAGTGGGACAGGTGGGACATATCATCCCAATACATTGAAATTACGTATAGAATTCCGTCCCACCTGGCAAATCAAGGTGGGACAAGGCCGGACAGGTGGGACGGGAAGTGCGGCCGCACGGTCCCGATACGCCCGGGCTCCACCCGCATCGACCCCGACCCACGCGTTCAGACGGACGACGACGGCCAGCTCCGCCAAGAACCAAGCCGCCGTCGTCCTGACCACGCTGTTCCCCCGCTCAGGAGATCACCATGGCTTCCGCGACTCTGACTGCGCCCGCGTTGTGCGCAAGTACGCCCATCCTGCCACCGCTGTTCCCGCCTGTGCTGAGCGGGCTCCCGGCGATCCTCGCCCTCGATCTCGGCACTACCACCGGCTGGGCCCTGCGCGGGACAAATGACCGCATCACCTCTGGCACGATGACCTTCAAGCCCAGCCGCTTCGAGGGCGGCGGCATGCGCTACCTACGGTTCAACGGATGGCTGCAGGAGATTGCCCGCCTTGGCGGTCCGTTCCATCGGATCGTGTTCGAGGAGGTCCGCCGCCATGTCGGCACGGACGCGGCCCACGTGTTCGGCGGTCTGCTCGCCACCCTGACGGCCTGGGCGGAGATGCACAGCATCCCCTACGAGGGCGTCCCAGTCGGCACGATCAAGCGATTCGCGACCGGCAAGGGCAACGCCGACAAGGCGGCGATGATCGCAGCCATGAAGGCACGCGGCTTCAGCCCGGCCGATGACAACGAGGCCGATGCCCTCGCCCTGCTGCTGTGGGCGACGGATACGCGGGGAGGCCTGGCATGAGGTTCTACGACGCACCCAGGCCGCCCCGATCCTGCCTGGACCTGGCCCGCAGCCCAACCACCCCGGTAGAGATCGACACGATGCGCCGGCGCGCCTGGCACGAGCAGGGCGTCGCATCGATTCCGATCGATGACGTTACCGATCCCTGGCTCCGTCAGGCGATCACCAACGAAGCGACCCGGCGTTGGGGCCGGCGCAATGGAGGTCACGCCCATGGCCAGTAAGCAGCGGAAACGGAAGCCGGCAGTGGGCGGGCGCGAGGACCTGTCCAAACCAACGACCTGGCGCCGGCAGCACGGCGGCTTCACCGAGGCGTTCCGCGACGCAGATCCCGACACCGGCGCGGTGGTGTCGCACCGGCGCGCGATCGATCTGCTCGCAAGGCTCGAGGCCAACGGCACCATCACCGGCGAGATGCACGATGCGGGCGACATGTTCATGATGCAGTTCCGGGCCGCGGCCATGGACACGGTGCGGATCACCCCGATGCTGCGCATCCCTGCCGCGACAGGCGCGACACTCACCGAACGGGCCGCCGCCGCCCGCCGCAAGGTAGCCAAAGCCATGGATGCACTGGGTGGCGTAAACAGCGCGGCCGGGTCCTGTGTGTGGCACGTCGTGGGCTGTGAGGCTTCCATCCGCGAGTGGGCGTTGCGGCAGGGGTGGGGTGGGAGGTCTGTAGGGCATGCCCAGGCGCAGGGGATTCTCATGGCAGCACTGGGCGTGCTGGTCTTTCACTACGGTTTGGATAGGAATGGGACGGCGCGGAGTGGGCATAGACCGAAAGACGTAGCAAACATCGCCACCATTTGACGGGTCTCCGCTCCCCAAAAAATTCTTGGCGATCGACACAAAAACCCGGTTGACCCGTGGAATCCATATCTGATAGCACTTGGATACTCAGTCGGATTGGGACTGAAGCGCGGCGCCTCCCTCGGGACGGCGCCGTTCTTGTTTGCACTGGAGCCCATCCATGCCAGGCGATCGATTCTACCAGAGTGCCGCATGGCGGCGCTTCCGGTCCTCCATCCTGCGCGCCCGTCCAATCTGTCAGATTCCCGGTTGCGGCATCGTCGCCACCCATGTCGATCACATCGTCCCGCGCCGTCGTGGCGGCGCTGACTTCGATCCTGCGAACGTCCAGGCCCTGTGTGCCTCGTGTCATTCGGCGAAGACGGCAGTCCGCGATGGCGGTTTCGGCCGGGCGCATCGGCCTGACGCGCGTATCCGGCTGTCTGGTTGCGACGCGACGGGCATGCCACGCGACCCGGCCCATCCCTGGCGCACCGGACCCGCCTGACCCCCCGAGGGGGGATGGGGGATCGAAAGTCTGGCGTCTCAAGGGGTGAGACCCGTGCAGGGAATTTGCGTTAAATTCCGCGATATTGCGAGCGGGGGGCGGGTGCCGCCGCGAAGATCGGACTGCCATTGAATCAATGATTTGCGGTTTCGGCGGCCACGGCAATTCTCGCGCGGCGAGACAAATCAGCCGCGAAATGCCCCGCAAATCGCCCGAAATGCAGGGCGAAGCAGCCCTTTTCGTGCCCGGAAAGGCTCCAAATGACCGGCAAACCCGCGAATACCGGCTGGCCAGCGGACAAGACCGAGCGCTGGCCGCTGGCACGTCTGGCGCCCTACGAGCGCAACGCCCGCACCCATAGCGACGAACAGGTCGCGCAGATCGCGGCCAGCATCCAGGAATTCGGCTTCACCAACCCAGTTCTGGCCGACGAGACCGGCACCATCATCGCGGGCCACGGCCGGGTGCTGGCGGCTCAGAAGCTCGGGCTGGACGATGTCCCCGTCATGGTCGCGCGCGGCTGGTCCGAGGCGCAAATCCGGGCCTACCTGCTGGCCGACAACAAGCTGGCGCTGAACGCCGGCTGGGACACCGAGACGTTGGCGCTTGAACTGGCCGACCTCCAGGCGATGGGCTTCGACCTGGCGCTGACCGGGTTCAGCGACGCCGAGATCGCCGATCTCATGACGCACGTGACGACCGATACGGCGTCCGTCGGACCGGATGGCGAGGAACCCGACGCGGACGATCCGGCGGACGCCGATCTGGAACCACCGCGTGCCGCGGTGACACGCCCTGGCGACCTTTGGCTGCTTGGCGAGCATCGCTTGCTCTGCGGGGACTCGACGGACGCCGCCGCAGTGAGCCGCCTGATGGATGGCAACCGGGCGGCGTTGCTGTTCACCAGCCCACCATACGGGAACCAACGGGCCTACACGACCGGCGGCATCGGCGACTGGGACGCCCTGATGCGCGGGGTATTCGGCGGTGTGGCGGACGTCATGACGGACGACGGCCAGGTGCTGGTCAACCTCGGCATGATTCATCGCGACGGTGAATGGCAGCCGTATTGGCAAGCCTGGATTGAATGGATGCGCACCCAAGGGTGGCGCCGGTTCTCGCTCTCGGTCTGGGATCAAGGGCCAGGGCTGCCCGGCGACTGGAACGGCAGGTTGGCGCCGTCGTTCGAGTTCATCTTCCACTTCAACCGCGCCGCACGCCCCGCCAACAAGATCATCCCCTGTCGCTGGGCGGGTCACGTCAACAGCGAGAAGGGCGGCCTGCGCGGCAAGGATGGGACGGTGGGCGAGTGGACCCACGCCGGACAAGGCGTGCAGGACATGCGTATCCCGGACAACGTGCTGCGCATCACCCGGCACAAGGCGCGCGGCATCGAGACCGAGCATCCGGCGGTGTTCCCAGTGAAGCTGCCGGAGTTCCTGATGCAGGCCTACACCGATGCCGGTGATATCGTATTCGAACCGTTCTCCGGATCTGGCACCACGATCCTGGCCGGTCAGCGGACTGGCCGCCGCGTACGCGCAATTGAACTGGCCGCGGAATATGTCGATCTCACGATCGCACGCTGGCGGATGCTGCATCCCGACGTTCCGGTGATGCTGGCCGACGACGGCCGACTTTATGACGACGTGGCCCTGGAACGGACCCGACCGGACGTCGCGGACGCAGCCTGACCGCGACAGCGGCGCGACACAATTCACTCCCCAATAAGCCCACGCAACCGGCCGGCCGTCATGGCGGTGCCGCTCGTGGTGATGTCCGTCAACGTGACGGTCTCCAGCCAACATCTTGTTGGTTTCAACGCCCCATCGAAAGGCACCTACCGATGAACGCAAAGAAGCTGATTCTGACCGACGGCAAGACCCCGCGCGGTACCGGCATGCACGACACCGTGCCCGCAAGTGCGGATGATTGCCTGATTGACCTGTTCGGCGCGGTCCGCGTCATCGGCCAGGAGGCCATCGGGACCACCAAGTACAACCACGTCATGTGGGAGTTCAATCTGCCGCCTGATTACACCGACGGTGCCTCCATCGTCGCGACGTTCAACGCCGATTACACCGGCGCTGGCACGCCGGGCGCGACCACTCTCTCGGTGGCCGCCGAGGAGATCACGTCCACCGGCACAACCACGGCGATCACGGTGACGCCAGCCCTGCGCACGATCGTGGGCGGCGGATCGAACCTGACCTTCACCCTGACCGGAACGGGCCTCGTCCGCGGCGATCGGGTCAAGCTGCTGGCCACGATCGGGGTGCAGGAGACTGGTGGGGTCGACGGCCTGACGGGCCGCATCCGGAGCGTGCAGCTCGTCTGATCGGCCAGCACGCATGACAGCACGCCAGCGGAACGGCTTGACCGGGAGGTCACTGATGCAGACGGACCTTCGCGTCGAGACGGTTCCGCTGGCGCAACTGCTGCCCTATGCCACGAACGCGCGGACACATTCGGACGAGCAGGTGGAGCAGATCGCGGCGTCGATCGTCGAGTTCGGCTTCGTCAATCCGGTGCTGGTCGATGAAGCAGGCACGCTGATCGCGGGGCATGGCCGAGTTCTGGCAGCCAGGAAGCTGGGGCTGGAAACGGCTCCGGCGATCCGGCTCGGGCATCTGAGCGAGGCGCAGGCACGGGCGTTCCGGCTGGCGGACAATCAGATCGCGCTGAACGCCGGGTGGGATGCCGCGATGCTACGGGCCGAATTGCTGGATTTGAAAGCCATCGGGTTCGACATGAATCTCGTTGGCTTCAGCCAGTCCGACCTCGCGGCGATGATGGCCGGCGGTGATGGGCAGGTGGACGAAGAGGCCGCTGACGATCCTGCGCCGGAACCCCCGGCCGAACCGATCACTCGGCCTGGTGATCTCTGGATCATGGGCGAGCATCGGTTGCTGTGTGGTGATGCAACGTCCGCGACCGATGTCGAGCGATTACTGGATGGTGCGCGACCACACCTTCTTGCCAGCGATCCACCGTACGGCGTGAATTACGATCCGGCTTGGCGCAACCACGCGGGCGTCTCGTCGACCGAACGAACCGGCACCGTCAGCAATGATCACCGCGCGGACTGGCGAGAGGCCTGGACGCTGTTCCCGGGCGATGTCGCCTATGTCTGGCACGCAGGGCGCTACACGCGGATCGTGGCCGAAAGTCTGGAAGCCGCCGGCTTCACCATTCGTTCGCAAATCGTCTGGGCGAAATCGCGGCTGGTCCTGGGTCGGGGCGATTATCACTACCAGCACGAACCGTGCTTCTACGCCGTGCGCGAGGGCAAGACCGGCCATTGGCAGGGTGCCCGCGATCAAACGACACTCTGGTCGATCGCGACACGCGGCGATGAGATCGAAGATCCCGAGACCGTGCACGGTACGCAGAAACCCGTGGAATGCATGCGCCGCCCGATCCTGAACAACAGCGCGCCTGGCGATGCGATCTATGAACCGTTTTCCGGCAGTGGCACGACGCTGATCGCCGCCGAGATGACCGGACGACGATGCCTGGCGATGGAGATTGATCCCGCCTATTGCGATGTCGCCGTGCAGCGTTGGCAGGACCTGACCGGCAAGTTGGCGCTGCTGGACGGCGATCATCGGTCTTTTGGTGATCTCGAAGCCGAGAGGACATGCGGCGACGCCGCACCGACCTCATGAACCGCCGCGGCCGGCCGGGCCACCATAAACCCGGTTCCGCAGACGTCGCATTCCGGCGAGCCAGCGGTCTCGATTCGACACCTTGCGTTGTTCGTAATCGTGCACGACGTCGTGCGATAGGATCATGAAGCGTTCCGCCTCCATCGCCTCGATGACGACGCGTGCCACCTCGGCCGGCATCATTACGCCGTCGGTGCTCGCCACGCTGGGTCGATCCGCGCTGGTCATCCCGGTCAGCACCGACTGCGGGCACAACACCGAGACCCGGATGCCGCGGTCGCCATACTGGATCGCCAGATGTTCGGCGAGGGAGACACCCGCGCTCTTCGTCACGCCGTAGGGCAGCGAAGTCATCGACGTCAGCAGCCCGGCGGCTGAGGCGGTGTTCAGCAGGTAGCCCGACCCGCGTGCCAGCATGCCGGGCACCAGCGCCCGGGCGGCGAAGACGTGGCTGAGGACGTGGACTCGCCAACTGAGGTCCCAGTCGGCGTCGGATGCGTCCTCCATCCCGGGACGCGAGATACCGGCATTGGAGTAGAACACATCGACGGGACCGAACCGCGCTTCCGCCTCGGCGATCAACGCCTGGATGTCGGCCTCGCGAGAGACATCGGTCGGCACCGCGAGGGCGCCAATATCGTCCGCGACCCGCTTCAGCTTATCGGCATTGAGGTCCGCCACCACGACGCCGCTGGCGCCAGCCTCGACATAGGCGCGGGCAACGGCCTCGCCAATGCCGCTGGCCGCGCCGGTCACCACGCACACTTTCCCCTTCGGATGCATTGTCTCGTTCTCCTTCGTTCGGCACGGGAAGCTCCTCGGCAAACCCCTTGTGCGGTGGCAGTCGCGCCACCCGCCGGGTGCTTTGCCGGTCTACCTCGCCAGCCTGGCCTACGTCTTTGTCGCGAAGTCGGTTGCATCGTGGCGTTCAGGCAGCTGATCCGCGGGATTGCCGCCAGTGCGATTGACCATCCGCCCTCGCTTGACCGCTGGTCGCTCTCCGATCGTCTTGGCCCAGCGGATGACGTGCTTGTACTCGTGCCCCTGCAGGAACTCCCCCGCCTCGTACTGTGTGCCCAGGGCAAGCCCGCCGTACCAGGGCCAGAGCGCCATATCGGCGATCGTATATTCCTCACCGGCGACAAAGGCGTTGTCGGCAAGGCGCCGGTTCAGCACGTCAAGCAGACGTTTGGCCTCCATGGCGAAGCGGTTGATCGCATACTCGATCTTGACGGGAGCGTAATGGTAAAAATGCCCGAAGCCGCCCCCGATGTAGGGCGTACTGCCCATCTGCCAGAAGAGCCAGTTAAGCGTTTCGGTTCGCGCGCCCGGGTCCGTCGGCAGGAAGGTGCCGAACTTCTCGGCCAGATAGAGCAGGATGGCACCTGACTCGAACACCCGCCGTGGCTTCCGTCCGCTCCGATCCATCAGGGCGGGGATCTTCGAATTCGGATTGACGTCAACGAAGCCACTGCCGAACTGCTCTCCCTTGCCGATGTCGATCATCCAGGCATCGTACTCCGCGCCCTTGTGGCCGGCGGCCAGCAGCTCTTCGAGCATCACAGTCACCTTGACGCCGTTTGGCGTGCCACGCGAATAGAGCTGCAAAGGGTGCTTGCCGACCGGCAGTTCTTTTTCGTGCGTCGCGCCGGCAATCGGTCGGTTGATACTCGAATACCGCCAGTTCAGATCGTCGCTTGGCTTCTCCCACTTCCAGATCGTGGGTGGCGTATATCCACTGTTGCTCATGGGCCGCGTCCTCCTCCGTGCCACCAGATTGTCACTGGCGTCCGAACGATCATCATGGCTCCACCCGGAGTGGACCACAATCTCATGAAGGTGACTCGGCTGGGCGCTGTCATGGTGACAAGCGGTCAGTCAACGATACCGCCGCACCTGTGACGAGCCAGTGGCGGCGTGATGCGTGGGCCTGGTCTGTGGTGTCAGCTGGCGACGCGATGACTGTGTAGGGCCCCTGGAACCGTCCTTGGCGGTGCTGACCTGATGATCGCGCCGGACTGCCGGCGTACTGGCGCTACCCAGGCAGGATGCGTCGCCCGCCCGCCAGCAGCATGTCGCTGACCCAGGCCCCCTTAATCACGTCCGCCTGCATCTTGCCGCCCGCCCGCTGGATACGGCCCGTCAGCTCCTGCATCGTCCTGACGACCTCGGGATGGTCAGGCTCGCCGGGATAGCCCAGGCTTTGCGCGAAGTCGTTGGGCCCGATGCTGTACAGATCGATACCGGGCACGGACAGGATGGCGTCGAGGTTGTCCAGCACGGCGACATCTTCCAGCAAAGCGCAGACCAGCATCTCCTCGTTGGCCTCGCGGCAATACGCCGCCTTGTCTGCGATACCGGCATTGTAGTCAGTCCCGCGGTTCGCCCCGAAAGACCGTTCGCCAAGCAGTCCAAAGTAGCAGGCGCGCACAAGCTGACGCGCATCTGCCTCGGTCGCGATATGCGGACCCAGGATGCCCATGATCCCGCGATCGAGATAGCGCAGGATCGCTGAGGACCCGATATCGGGAACGCGCGCGATTGGGGTCAGCCGATAGCGCTCCGCCGTGCGGCAGAGATCCTCGAGCTGATCGAGGCCGAATGGGCCATGCTCTCCGTCGATGAACACGAAATCGAAGTCGATCTGTCCGAGAATGTCGATCACCCACGGGGAAGGGAAGGAGAGGTTGTAGCCATAGGCCGGGCGACCGGCGTGCATGGCGGCCTTCACGCGGTTGGGTTGCTTCATGGTGCGTCCTCCGGGCTGCTGGCGGTGCGCATCAGGTGCCGCTGCGCCGCCGCCACTGTCGAGGTTTCGGCGGAGATCGGGAAGCGCCCCGCGCCGCGGTGTTTGCGCACGTTGTCGCTTCACCGAGTGGCGCAAGGGCGACCCTCAGCGCTTCAGCCGGCCTCGACGACGCGATAGATCGTGTAGGACCCCCTCGCGCCTTCCTTGTTGGGCCCGACCTGGCGCACCCGCTCCAGGGTTTCGACGGCGATGCCCTTCTTCTTCAGTCCGGCAAGGAATCCACGGACCGTATGTGGCTGCCACGATGTTGCCTCGGCGATCTGCGCCACCGTCGCACCGTCCGGCCGGCGGAGCATGGCGAGAACCGCCTCCTGCTTGGTGCCAGTGCGGGGCGGGCGGGACCCGGTGGACCGGGTCTGCGTCGCGCGTTCGGCCAGTGCCGTTCGCAGTGCCGCCATGGGGCCCTCCAGGGCACCAATGATGTCCGTCTCGCGGTTGACCTCGTCATTCCAGGCGTCGAGAACCGCTTGTGCCGCCGTTCGAAGGGTCGCGCGTGTCGGCGCCGTGGGCGCGGCGTCCAGGGCGTCAGCCACGGCGGCGGCCTCGCGTGCCACCGCGTCGTCGGTGGCGGTGTCGGCGTCCGTGTCGCCCGGGTTGGCGGCTTCCGCCGCTTCCTCGGCCCGTTCTTCCTCTTCGGCCAGCCAGGTCAGGATGTCGCCGGCGACGCGTCCGGCGGGCCGGCCATTGCTGAAGCCGTCCTCCAGCATGATCTGGACTTCCGCTTCCTCAAGGATCGTCGCGTTGCAGCCTTCCTCCGCGAGGAAGCCGATCACCGCCTGGGTGAAGGTCTCGATCGTCTGCGGCTTCGTCGGTGCCGTCGCACCAATCGCTGCCAGGCCCGCGTCGGTGGCGCGCAGCATCAGTGTCGAGCCGTCGTCTGTGGTGCGCCACGTATAGGCGGTGTCTTCGATCGGCGCCGGGACTTCCTCGACGAAGCCGTTGTTGAGCAGCGACCGCACCACCTGTCGCGCGGCGGCGGTGGGCAGGGTTGGCGGGCGGACCAGCCAGTCCTCGCGGGTCGCCGCCAACGTCAGTAACGCGCGGGCAGTATCGGAAAGCTTGTTCGGAGTCTTGGCCATCTTCGTTCTCCTGGCAAGGGACCCGACCATCGGGCGCCTGCTACCAGCCCAAGCCCCGCCGGGCGGAACCCGGGCGGGGCAGTGGCGGGGAAGAATCCGTCAGTCGGTGGCGTCGACCTCGATCGCGGCGTGCATCACGAAGCCGGTGAGGTAGGGCAGGCCGTGGGGGATACCGGTCTCGCGGGCGGTGCGCGGCCCGATGCGCCAGGCCATCCATTTCGTGGTGGCGGTCGCGATGGCCTCCGCCAGGCGGCGACCTTCGACCAGGGCGTTGGCGACATCGTCCGCGAAATGCCGTCCGTGCCGGCTGTCGAGGAAGGCGCGTACCTCGTCCGGAGTGCATCCAGTGGCATCGGCGATGGTGGTCATCGCGAGGGGCCAGGCCGCATCAGAATCGGCGTGGTGGGCAAGGGCCCCGTAGAACCCCCATGCCAGGTTCTCCGAGGGGGGAATGTTGCTGGTGCTGGTCATTCTGCTCTCCATCCGGCGGGGGGTTGTTCTCTCCGCGTGATGGACCATTCGCGCTGCGGCGCGCGTGAGCCAAGCGGGTTCGACGATCATTTCATTACAAACTTTACCGCGACTGGATCGTGTCATGACCCGCGGGCGCAAGCCGAAGCCCACCCACCTGAAGCTGATCGAGGGCAACCCGGGCAAGCGTCCCATCCGCACGGGTCCGGAACGGCCGACGACCGCGATGCCGGAGCCGCCGGACCATCTGAACGCGGACGCTCGCACCGAATGGGAGCGCGTCGCGCATGGTCTGCACGCCCTTCGCCTGCTGGAGACGGTCGATCGCGCCGCACTCGCCGCCTACTGCACCGCCTACGCCCGCTGGGTACAGGCGGAACGGGGAGATTTACAGCGCGGTCACGGAGCGTTAGCAGGCCGCGATCGTGTTCAAGATCGCCGCCCAGATGGTGCGTGCCGACCGGGAACTCCTGGCGATGATAAAAATCGTCGACAGCACGAAGACCATGGTGTGCATGCACAATGGCTCGGTCTACCGGGCGATCTCGGCCGAGGCTGGCACGAAGCACGGGCTGAACCCCTCGGTGGTGATCTACGACGAACTGGCGCAGGCCCGGACGCGCGATCTTACGATGTGCTGGACACCGCCATGGGCGCGCGCGACGAGCCGTTGTTCGTGGTCATCTCGACGCAGAGCAATGACCCGCAACACATCCTGTCGCAGCTGATCGACGATGGGTTGAGCGCCACCGATCCCACCACGGTGACGCACCTCTACGCGGCACCGGATGGGCGCAGGCAACGGAACTGTTCGGCGCGACATTCTTCGGCGAGGGAATGAACCCCTCCGGCGTGATCGAGATGGAAAAGAGCCTCAACACCGAAACCGGCGAGGAAGCCTGGATCGACCTGCTGTCCGCCGGCAGCGGTGTCGGCCGCGCACATGATCGCGCGGTGACCGATCGGCAACTGCGGCTGCGTGGCCAGCGCTATACCGCCGAACAGGCGGAGGCCGACCTGATCGAGAAGCTGGCCAAGCTGACCAAAGCCTGGTCATTGGTTACGCTGGATGGCACCGCACTGGCGGTGGACTGCGCCCCGGCGGCGGCGCGAGAACTCTACGCGATGACGGAACTGGCCTGGCTGCGCGAGCAGGTGGTGGAGTTCATCACCGACCTGGGAAACTTCCGCCCGGCTGCCTCGACGAACTGATCGCCTTCGCCGAGCACCAGTTCATGCTGGCGCGGCGGATGCCGGATGGGACGACGCGGCGCGCGCATCTGGAGAGCGCCGAGCGGCAGACCGGGCCGCGGCCTGTTGATCTGGATGGACCGGAGCTGCCGGCTGATGGGTCCCACATCTGGCAGTGGTTCCTGGAGCTCTCGGCGGGGCGCGGGTCGAATGGGTTTGGACCTGATCCGATCTCGTGGCTCGATCTGCTGGCTTGGATGGCGCTGACGGGCACGATCACCCGTCCAGCGGAGATCGATGCGATTATGGCGTTGGATCGGGCGTGGCTGGTGGCGCGAGCATCGGATGCCGAAACACGGATTGACAGATGATAACGCACGAACCGTAAAGGCCGGCAGAAAATACAAACAACCATCATGGGCAGGAGAACCCTTCCGACTGCGACGTGCAGTCGGACGCCACGCATGCTGGACCGGCCTATGACTCAGTCTTAATTCGGGTCGGTATCAAGCCCCCGAACACCCTGCTATACCGGTGCGGTCAGAGGAGCGGCCCCAACAACGAGGGCACGCCCTGCAACCACACAGGGAGCAGAAAACATGAAACGTCGCACATTGCTGCAAGCTGCGTCCGCCGCCGCCTTTGCCCCCACATCGTTCGCCATCGCCCAACCAGCGAAAAGCCGCACCCTGGTCTTCGTGCCGCAGGCCAACCTCACCTTGCTAGATCCGATCTTCACCACCGCCCAGCCCACCGTGCATCATGGCTGGGCGATCTATGACCTGCTGTTTGCCGTGACATCCAAGCTGGAAGTCAAACCGCAGATGGCGGAAGGTTTCACACTCTCCGACGATGGCCGCACCTACACCATCAAGCTCCGCGAAGGCCTGAAATTCCATAACGGCGAGCCCGTGCGCGCGCAGGATTGCGCCCCCAGCCTGATCCGGTGGGCACGGCGGGAGGCGATCGGCCAGACGATCTGGCAATATGTTGATGAATGCGTTGCGCAAGACGACCGTACAATCCGGATCAAGCTGAAGCGCCCCATTGCCGTGTTCATGGAAGGCCTCGCCCGTGGCGGCGCATCCGTGGCCTTCATCATGCCGGAGCACGTGGCGAAGACCGACCCTTTCAAGCAGATCACCGAACATATTGGATCCGGTCCCTACCGCTTCCTGCCTGACGAATATAATTCAGGCGCTCACGTCGCCTATGCCCGCTTCGATAGCTACGTGCCGCGTCAAGAGCCAGCGGTATGGATGTCCGGCGGCAAGGTCGCGCATTTCGAGCGGGTTGAGTGGCAGGTCATTCCCGATTCCGCTACCGCTGCGGCTGCGCTGCAAAACGGTGAAGTGGATTGGTATGAACAGGTGCAACCCGATCTGGTGCCTCTGCTGCAGCGCAACGCGGATATCGAACTCGGATACCACAATCCCACAGGCTACAATGGCGTGCTGCGTTTCAACCACCTGAACCCACCCTTCAACAATGTTGCAGTGCGTCGCGCGGTGATGATGGCGGTCAACCAGGATGACTACATGGCCTCTGTCACCGCCGGCGACGCGAAAGCCTACACTGTTTGCAAATCGGTGTTTCCGTGCGGCAGCCGCTACGGGGTGGAAGTCGGCGGCGCGGTAATGCAAGCCAACATCGAGAAGGCGAAGCAGATGCTGGCCGCCTCGGGCTACAAGGGCGAAAAGGCGGTACTGATCTCTCCGACCGACCTCACCACAGTCGGCCCATTCGGCGACGTCACCTATGACCTGCTGAAAAAGATCGGCATGAATGTGGAGATGGTGGCGACCGACTGGGGCTCGGTGGTGCAGCGGCGCACCAGCAAGGAACCGGTGGAAAAAGGTGGCTGGTCCATCATGCATACCTGGCGCCCTTCCACTATCGGCTACACGCCAATGGAACACAGTCAGATCCGAGGTTTCGGCAACACGTCCTGGTTCGGCTGGTACAAAGACGACGAGATGGAGGCCATGATCCGCCGCTTCGTCGAGACCACTGACCCGAAGGAACAGGACGCAACCGTGCTGGCGATCCAGCAGCGCGCCTTCGACCAGGTGCCCTATGTGCCGATCGGCACGTTCCAGATCCGCAAAGCCTACCGCAAGAACCTTGTCGGCATGGTGGAGGGCACCGCGCCTTATTTCTGGAACATCCGTCGCGTCTGAGCCACCGGCCCAGGACGTGCCGGATTGCCGCGTCAGTAGGTCGCAATAGCCACAGGTGGCCGTGGAAGCCTGGTCGGAAACAATCGCTGGATTGTTTCCGAAACAGGCGGATGCGCGAAGAGCGATCAAAAAAGGGCCACCCGCGCCCCGGCGCCGCTTTTCCCGCAAAGGCAGGCATGAGCGCGGTGTTTCGTGACAATTAGGGGCTGAGGTTCGGGGATGTCGAGCACCTGCGGCGCCGTATGGCCCGTGGCCATCGCTCCGGTCAGAGCGCCACCGCATGCAGAACAGGTAGCGGAAAATGATCGATCGTGACATTGGGGACCTCGGTCCGGTGCAACGTCTTGCCTGGATGGACTTGCTGTCCGCCGGTCTTCTTGCCTGACCGTCCACGAAGGCTGCTGGCACGCACGGTTTTCTTCTTCACCCCGTCGTCGCTGGACGGCGGCTTGCCGCTGTTGGCACTGTGCAGGCCGAGGTGGCGCTCCAATTCCTCGACCCGGGCCTATAGCGCGGCTACCCGTACCGACAAGGTGGCATTCTGTTCCTGAAGTGACGCGCAAACGGCATCAGGAGGCACCGGGCCCATCCGGCTCCCACGTAGCTCCTCCGTGCGAATCTGAATCCAGTGTCGGCACCATTGGAAGCTTCAATTGCGCCGTAACCCGGGTATCAAGCGGCCATCGAAGCCCGCCTACCTGGGCAATCACCGGGAAATCTTTCGGCAAACAGACTGTCCTAACGATGAACGTCGCCCGGAGCAGCCCCCACGCGACGTTCGTTCGGCATTGTCCGGGCGCCCGGTCCATGGGCGCAGGAATCGGGGTTGCAGGGAACTATTGCTCCAGCCACACGTCCTCAAGCCGCCAGCCGTTGTAGACGCTGTTCACCATGATGGTCACGTTCTTGACCTTGGGAGTCCAGCAGGTGCCGCCGCGGTTGTGCATGATGATCGGCCGAGCGAGATCCTCCTGCAGCCTGCGGTCGATTTCCCACACGATCGGCTTGCGCTTTTCGATATCCGCCTCGGCCGACTGCTTGACCATGAGCGCCTCGATCCCCTGGTCGCAGTAGTTCGTGTAGTTGCGCTGCGAGCCGCAGGCATAGTTCTCAAAGAACTGCTGGTCGGGGTCATCGACGCCGCTGCCCGTCAGGTTCAGTCCTATGATGTAGTCCTTGCGGGCTACTTTAGCGTGCCAGATTGCGGTCTCCACGACGTCGAGTTCGGCGTCGATGTAGATTTCCTTGAGCTGGTCGATCAGGATCACAGCCGGGTCGCGATAGGACGCGATATTGCGGGTCGAGACCTTGGTCGAGATGCGCTTGTCCGGTCCGTAGCCCAGCTTGGCCATGATGGCGCGGGCGGCTTCGCGGTTCTTGGCGACGTCGGGACCGTAACCTGGGATGGTTTCCAGGATCTCCTTGGGCATGCCCCAGACACCTTCGGGCGCTGGCAGCATCGCGCCGCCCATGCTGTTCTGGCCTTCGGACAGGATCGTGATGTAGTCCTTGCGGTCCAGCGTCAGTGCCATCGCCTTACGGATTTCGGCGTTATCGAAGGGCGGCTTGTCGCGGTTGACCAGCAGGTTGGTGCTGACATTGGTCGTCACGACCTCGCAGTTCGCCGTCGGCGCCTGTTGCTTGATGTCACGCACGAGCGGGATGCTCATTTCAAACGGAAAGGTCATGTCGACCCGCCCCGAAACGAAGGACAGCATCGCGGTGGAGCGATTGGGGATGATGGTGAACTCGACGGCGTCCAGATAGGGGCGGCCCTTCTTCCAATAGTCCGGATTCCGGGTGAAGCGCATCGATTCGTTGCGCTTGAATTCGGCGAACTTGAACGGCCCGGTCCCGACCGGGTTGGTCCGCATCGTCGCCGGCGGCACATGGCAGGGGTACATCGGCGTGTAGCCGGAGGCGAGCAGCGCGATCAGCGGAGGCTGCGGCCGGTTGAGCGTGACCGTCACCTCATGGTCGCCGTTGGTCGTCACGTCCGCGATATTGGCATACCAGCCGCTGCGGGGATTCAGCCGCAGCTTGTCCTTCGAATTGCCGAGAAGCAGGTCGAAGGTGCATTTCACGTCGGCCGAGGAGAAGGGCCTGCCGTCATGCCACTTGACGCCTTCCTGCAGCTTGAAGGTCAGCGACTTGCCGCCTTCGCTCCAGGCCCAGGACTTCGCCAGCTCCGGGACGATAGACTGCATGCTGTTCTGTTTGATGTGCTGGTCGTAAATCACGAGATTGTTGAACACCATCATCATCGGCGTGATGACGGAGTTCGTCCCTTCCTCATGGATGGACAGGCTGCCGGGGCTGTCGCGGTGGGTCATCCGCAGCGTGCCCCCCGATTGCTGCGCCCAGACCTCGGGCGCGATTAGCATCAAAGCAGCGCCCATCAGGGCGAGAATTCTGCGCATCTATTGCCTCCCGCGTGCCTTTTTGATGGCACTGTGATCCGCACGGATCATGGAAACGAGCGACAAAGTCAACACATCTCCTGATCCAGGATTCCCGAACAAAATCCCGGCAGCGTCGCCGGGCTGGTAGTCTGAGGCATAAATCGGAGATTCGGGCTGGCTATCGCATGGTGTTCACCGGTTTTTTCGTTGGCGTCGCACGGATCGCGAGTCGCCCCGGGGGGGTTGTGCAACCGTCGCGTGTCGCCGGCCTGCCATGCGAGCATAGGACCGCATCGGCACCCCAAGGGGTAGCCCGCGATCGGCCGCGCGGCATGGAGGAGGGGATGGGCGAGGGTCATCCAGCCGGTCCACATGCCAGCGCCCGGATGGTCTGACGGGCGGTGACGATCGTCGCCAGCGCCTCGGCCCCCGCGCCCAGTCGGATGATCAACCGACGCGCATGGCTGACCACACGTCCCGGAAGACCGATCAGATGAAACCGGAGCGCCTTCATCCGCTTCGTCACCCAATTCTTGCCCA
>CAMATI010000033.1 GCA_945861095.1 Asaia bogorensis
TGAGGTTGGGGCACGCGATCACCCAGTGCTTAGACCCGACTCGAGCGTGACCGTGTCAAGCGTTGTTTTACGCCGAACTCACATACCGACGCTCGCCGCTGCATCCGGGGAGCGGCGGCCCACCGCTACCCCGGGGTGAGCAATTACCAGGACGCAGACGCATCGGACGTCGAGGCGACTGTGCGAGCCTCGATCCAACGCTCCAGTTCCGTGACAGCGTAGGCAATTCGCTTTTCGGTCAGCTTCACATACGCGGGTCCGCCCCCCTCCAGCCGTAGACGCTGCAAAGTACGGGGACTCAAATCGACCAGCGCCGCTGCATCCACTTCCGCTACCAGGAGCGGGCCTTGCGCTGCCGAGCCGCGCGGGAGTCCCATAGGAGCCGCACCTGGCCGCGCGCCATCCATGCGAATCACTGCTGACGATCTGGGTTCACTCTTTCTCATATTGCCTCCAACGCGCCACATGACGCGGCACGCCGCCTTATGCCGTCATCAGTACGCCCGAAAGAAAGGCGCGAATGGATGATTCTGGGGACGGATTGGCGCCACGAAACGCTATCCCCCCGGCGTTTGGCTTTTCCTGCGGTTGCGTCCGGGACGGTCTTTCAAAGCCTTATGGATCTCCGAAAGCCTGTTCTGGTATTCTGTTTTCCTCAGATCCCTGGATCTATCCGAATCGAACATCCCGCCTCGCAGGTCTTGGAATTCAATATTTAGGTCCCACTCATTTCGAAGCACTGGCACGGCAATGCGCAGGTAATGACGAAGATTGGCACCCTTGTCCTGCTTCTTTTTCTCCCCAGGCCCGTGATTGTCATCAATATTTACTTTGTTACCGAATGCATACTTAAATGCACCCTCAACCATTTTGTGAAGGTGACCGCCGCTGGAGTCGCTCAAGCAATCCACGGAAGAGCGCTCCTGCATCAACCTTCCGCATTTCAGCACCAGCTGAAGACGCGGCTCCCCGTTCAATCGGAGGTAAGCGATGTGCCGGCCAGGAACTGGAGGCAACTGTTCTTTGAATTCTTTAATGGCAATTGCGGTCATTTTGCGCAGATAGGAAAGAACAGTAGGTCTATCACCTCGTCCCCAGCCTGGAACGTCTTCTTCGATGACGGAGCCTTGGCCCACTTCCACCATGAAATAAGCGTGCCTATAAACTTCCCCCTCCCACTCAGCGGTATCACGGGTAGACCCGCGGCGCCCATGATCGATGTCCATCGCCAGGCCAGAACGACGGTCAAAGGCATTGGTCAGGAAAGTCCCACCAACATTTCCTAGGTGCTCCAGAGCATTTTGGAGGGCGCGCGCCGCTTTATCAATTTGATACAGTCGGGATATCTCTTCGTCTCTGCTATGACCTGTCGGGGAGTTCTTGTTAAAGTATTCCGTTGACTGACTGCAGTTATAGAGAAAATCAACTGCGATCTGGTGAATAGCGTCTTCTATATCATTTTTCTCCCCAACACTGGCCGCCTGGTTGGCAAGGCAGGCGTCCATAGCCTCCCGTCGCACAGTATGATCGCCAGCCGGCCAGGCATGCAGTGCGTATCGCCCGGCAAATCGGAGGTCTTCGTTTGGCTTGCGTTGCCGCTCGATACGATCAATCTCACCTTGCACCCATTCATTGTCGTGAGGCTCGGGGTAGGGCGGGCGAACAACTACTGTGATCTCCTCATTAGGCGCACCATACGGGGCTCCCCGGCACGGATAAGCCATTAGCATCTGACGGAATTCTGGCGGAAGCCAATCAGGCAGAGAGTTCCACGAGCGATATATCGGGTAGTATTCCGGCCAGAAAGGCGTGCAGCAGGTCTGACCCACGTTGATTTCAACAGCCGGCGCGTCGCCAGACGGCACGGGCTTCTTCTCACGTTTCGCCACTGCCGCCTCATGCCGGCTATCCCCATGTGGAAGCTCAAACGGTGCGGCGGGGCGAGCATGAGGTCCCGCCGTTCGGCGGCCAAACCTAGCCGCACCATCGCCAGTATCGGCGATTGCCATGGCACGCGACAAGGTCTGCACGTCGTCGGGCGACAACTGGACGCTCGCGGCGAGCGCCCCCCGGCCGCTGTGATGCGCCGGCAGGCAGCGCCAGGCCCGGCGCAGAGCCGCGGCCATCATGCTGTCACCCGATCAGCCTGACCCCGCGTCCGCTCTCTCCTGCGCGGGTTGGCGCCGCTTGGCTTCCTGCGCTTGGGATCGACCAGAACAGTCGGCGCCACACCAGGGGGCTGCGGCGATCGATCCATGGCTACAAGTCCGGCAAACTGCCGGTCGCGAAAGTCAACCATGTGGCCTCCACCGATCGAGTCTGGATCGACACCGGCCGCGTCGGCAACCACGGGAAAGGCGCTCAGGATGGCCTGCCGGAGCTGGCGCAGCCACAAATCGCGAAATCTCCGGTCGTCGGGATCGTTTTCCAGAAAATCCAACGCCCCGAAAGCGAACACGAGCTGCGCGGCCACGTCGCCAAGATCGACAGCCTGCATGGTCAAGGCAACGTCGCCTAGCGCTTGATCTTGATCATACAGCAAACCCAAGGCCGTATCCTCATCTACGGACCTGGCGCGCCCTATCGGTTGAAGACGCTCCATTTCGACACCGATGCCTCTTGATCGAACGGCCAGGTCGAAGATGGACGGCTGTGCGGGGCGAGCAGGAGCGCCGGTCGGCTCGGCCTGGCGCGCGCGTGACGATCGCGGATGGGCCATCGTCACGCCCTCCCTGCCAGGGCCTTGACGGCATGCCAGGCGATGCGCGTGGCCGGACCCGCCATCGCGTCATCGGCCTCACCGGGACCCGCCATCGCCAAGGCAGTACCTGCCACCGTGGCCAGATCGGCGAACGACGTCGGGCTCATGCTCAACAGTCGTTCTATTTCCGCGTCTACCGCGTCCAGATGCCGCGCGGCGGCAACCTCCGCCACCTCTTCGTCTTCGATTGACCGGCATCCCCCGATCAGATCGCCGGCCGCCCGCTCGGCCGCGACGATGCGGGCGCAACTGGCGGCGATCGCGGCATCCGCTCCGCTGGCGGGTTTGTCGGCCCGGCGCGTTACCCCTGCGCTCATCGGCCCGACGAGGGCCGCCAGACCGCCGAGGCGAAGAAGCGAACGGCGGTCCGGCGCAGGGCCAGGTGGCGGGATCGGTGTAATGCTCACCACCCCACCCGGCGGCGATGTGGTATCCGTGCGGGTAGCCTTGGGCATCGGGTTGCTCCGTGCTCGGGTTAGGCCGCGCGGTGTGTTGCAAGCACCCCGCGCGGCCGCTTCGCCCTTGCGAAGCAGAACGATGCTATGGCATGTTTCATGACATTTGCAAATGGTATGTCATGAAAAAGAACATTTCGCCTGCTCAGTTGCGTGCGGCCCGGGCTCTTGTGGATTGGAGTCGGGAGGCCCTTGCGGCTTCGTCCGGAACCACGGTCCGTACGCTGGCGAGGATTGAGTCGGGAGAAACCGAGCCAAGACTCTCCACCGTTTCCGTGATTCGCTCTGCATTAGAAGCGGCTGGCGTTGAATTCACCAACGGCGACGCGCCTGGTGTCCGCCTACGTAGGCCCGGACCACCGCGCGCGACCGAGGCGCCCGCCGACACCCTCGCCGCGCCGCCAGCGCCGCAGGCCAGGCGATCGGTAGGACCTGAGGACGAAGATCGTGCCGGCCCTGAGGCACCGAAGGACTAAGGCGATCGACCCGCTTACCCTACCCGATGACTGGACGGCGATCGCCACGAGACCGCGCAACACCGCCCCTGGCGCCGATCTGGTTCGGTCACACCTCCCCGGCGCGCCGCTCGGTCTCCGCGAGGCCCGACAGCTCGCGGCCAAGGGCATCCTGCTGATGGTACGCCGCCACAAACCAGACCGGGTGGAACTGGTGGTCAGGCCGCGTCGTAAGATCGATGCATGAAGTGGCTACGGCACACATGGATGGGATTGAAGATCGCCACCTGCGTTGCCGTGTGCCTCGCGGCCGTGGCGGCGATTGTGTATCTGCCGTCCATGGGGGCACCGGTCGCGCCCGACCAGGCGCAAGCCTTTACCCGAGCGGAATTCATCACCATTGTCCTGACGGCCGTCACCGTCGTGCTGGCGGCCATGGCGATCATGCTGGCCATTGCCGGGTTCTATGGTTACGTGCAGCTTCGCGCCTCGGTGCACGATGTCGCCAGGCGGACGGCGGAGCGGGTCGCCCGCGAGGTCGCCGAACCTGTCGCGGCGCGATCGGCACGGGCGGCAGTGCAACGTGGCGAGCAGACTGGAGCGGACGGGATAGCAGAGGCATTCAGCGATGACAGCCCAGGCGGTTGAACGAAATCTGACACCGACCGAAATCGTGGCGCGCTACGCCGGTTCGGTGCCGGTCGATGTCGAACGCATCGCCGACGCCCTGTCCCTCGCCGTGGTTCATGATCCAGACCTGCCGGACGATGTGTCCGGACGCATCGAACGGTCCGGCGATTGGTCCCCATATGTGGTCACGATCAACGCCCGCCATTCGGACACCCGCAAGCGTTTCACGTTGGCGCACGAAATCGCGCATTTCGTCCTGCACCGCGACCTGATCGGCGACGGGCTGACAGATGACGCGCTGTATCGAGGGCGTCTCAGCAATGGCGAAGTGTTCGGCCAGTATCGCGAAACCGAGGCCAACCGCTATGCGGCCGAGCTGCTGATGCCGGCGGCGGCCATGCGCGCCAGGTGGCGCACGGGCATGAGATCGTTTGCCGACTTCGCGGCAACCTTCGGCGTGTCAGCGGCCGCGGCCCGCATCCGATTGAAGGAACTCGGATACGGGGCCTGATGGTTGGCCCAACTGGCGGCACCCTACCCGCGGCGCGCCAGCGGCGAACAAGGCGCGGCCAGGATCATCAACGGCGGCGGCCGAAAATCTTGGCTACGTTGCCACCTCGGTTCACGTCATCGATCAGCCGACCCAAGGCTTCGCCGACCGCCTGGCGGACGGTGGCCGCTATGACGGCGGGACTGGAGTTGCTGTTGGCGACGTTGACGGTTATCGGCGCATGGATCGTCGTCCCGCCGCCGCCACTCACGGTAACCGGGATGCTGCGCCCATCGGCCAGCGGCACATAAGCCTCCGGCGTGCTGCCCTCGCCGAAGTAGGCGGTCTGGGGCGTGTCGGCGATACCGCCGGCCGCGTAGCGCTTCAACGGGACGCGGCCGCGTGAACTCATGATGCCACCGTCGGCGAATGGAACCGCGATGCCGGACGTGGTGACAGCAGGATTGTAACTAGCTCCACTTGTGGCGCTGAAGACTCCATTGAAGAAATCCTTGGCAATCCCTCCCAGACCAAGGCCGCTGATCGCTTCCAGCGCCGGCCCTGTGACCGTCAACCGCAGAACCATCCGGGCGATATCCTGGGTCAGCGCTTGGACGACGTTCCCGAACCGCTCGCCCCGCACGATCGCTTCCTCGAAACCGGATGTGGCGTTGGCAAAGAACCGGTTGAACGTCTCGTCAACCTTCTTTCCATCCTTGTCCAGATTTTCGAGAGATTTTGTCATCCCATTCCAGGCCATACCCTTCAGGGCTTCACCACGGTCGGAGTTGATCAGGCCAAGCCCGACGGCATCATTGATTTTCCTCACCTGCTCGCCGAGCCGCTGATAGGCCGCCGCCACAGGGTCCAACTCGGCCTCAATAGACCGCGCCATTCCAGACTGCTTGTCCCGCAGCTTCTGCAACACCGCATCCAATTCGGAGACGTGCTTCGTGGCCTCCTGCGCGTGCCCTGCCAGGCCCTTCAGGGCATCGTCGCGTTCTTTCGCCGACAACGCCGCCAGGCGGTCGAAGTCTGGCTTGGATGTCGTGCCAAGGTCGAGACCCCGGCGCAGCCGATCCATATTGTCTTCGTGTTGCTTATTTATCCCGAACGCGCGGTCTACGCGCTTTTTCACCTCGTCGAGTTCTGCCTGCGACCGACTACGCGCAGCGGCGAGGCTGTTTTCATTCGCAACCGCTTGCTGCGCCTCCTCTTCCCGAACCGCCTTATTGTTGATGTCCAGCAGATCCGCCCTGACGGATTTGAGGTCAGCCACAAGCCTGGCGCGGTAATCGCCATTGTTTTGCAATGCAAGCTGTGTAGCCGGATCGACCGGGCCAGTAGGTTGCTGCCGATCGAATTCGGCGATTTTATTCGTTAGTTCGGTTTGTCTTTCCCCCAAAGACGCCACGCGTTCATCCCGCGTTGCGCCACCGGTCGCGCGACGGATATCGTTCACCAGACCGGCCGCGCGTTGCAACGACCAGATCAGCTTGTCGCTCAGACCGAGGGACTGATCCAAGTGTCCCATGAAGGATTGCGCGGCGGCGTCGTATTGCTGCTGCGCTCGCGCCATGGTGACGGGCATTTTCTGGAAGACTTCGTCGATGCCCTCGGCCGCGCGCAGGATCGCCGGGAACACGACATCGCTGCTCAGTTTACCGGCGGCCCCCATTTCACGCAGGCCGCCAGTGCTGGTACCCAGTTCCTTCGCCAAGGCCCGAGCAAAGTCCGGCATGTTTTCCAAGATGCTGCGCAGTTCGTCACCTTGCAGCCTGCCTGACGCCAGCGCCTGGCCAAGCTGCATCGTAGCAGCTTCGGTTTGCTGCATCGACGCGCCGCCGACGATGCCGAATTTCTGAATCCCCGCAACCAGTTCAAGCACCTGGTTGTTGGTGGCGCCGATATCCTTCGCGGCAATCGAAAACCGCTGGAAGGCCGCGGCGCCATCGGCTACCGCGACCCCAGTCTGCCGAGACAGCTCCTGCAAGCGCTCGAATGTCAGCGAGGCTTGCCCGGCATCGCCCAGAGCCGCGGTCAGGCGCCCGATGGACTGCCGAGCGTCATCTCCGGCCTTCGGGATGTCGCCGACAGCCTCCTTGATCCTGTTGATAGCAGCATGCGCTGCCATCATGCCGACGCCGATCGCGCCGCCGGCGGCGAAACCGCCTCCGATACCGCCCATCGATCCGAGCGCGCTGTTCAGCGTACCGCCGTTGCGAGACGATGCGGCCAGCGTGTTCGCCGCCGATGCTTGTTCCTTTATCGCCGTGGTGGTGGCCCTGACCTTGGCCTGCACGCCATCCTGCACGCTGGCAAGCTGCGGGCTGGCCTGTGTCAATGACGTAAGGGCGCGCTGCGCCTCGGCCGATGTAATCGCCGCCTGGCGCAGATCGGCAATGACCCGGTCCGCACCCTCGCTTGTCATGCGAAATGCAAATGTCTTCGTCGCCATCAATCAATCCTCTGTCACACGCCTTCGCTACGCTGTCAGTGCGTCGGGATTGCCCTCCACAACAATCCCGACGCTGCATGAACCCCCGGAGCCATCCAGGGTCCACGCATCTCATGCGCGCCAGTCCCGATCGGCGCGACTTGGAAGCTTTATGATTCGGGCGTCTTGGCCCTCTCCCAAGCCGCTTTCCAGTCAGAGACGGTTGGCAACGGGCCATACGGACTGAACAGAAGCAGGTTCGGCAGGATTTTGGACATCACGTCATAATAGTTCCGAGGGATGCCGGGGTAGTATCTCCGGTGCGGCGGCACGACTTCCGAACGGCCTTCGTCGTGCAGGACGCGGTTTGCGCTGAGGACATTGGCAGTTGCCGCGTCGATCTGTTCGGCCAGATCGATCGCCCGGAAAAGCGCCGCCTCGAATTCAGGGAAGAGTTCCGCGCAGGTTCTGGCCAGGTCGTTTGTCTTTTCCTCGTAGAGATCGAGACCGGTCTCACGTTCACGGCGTTCCGCATCGTGTATCCGCTTCGTAATCGCGGCGATCGTCGATTGTAGGCGAGCCCCCTCCGCCACGGTGGCGGCGATGCTGCGCTCGTGCTCTTCCACCGCTTCGGCGCTCGAATCCAGAATCTTGTCGCCGAGAGTCTCGTTCAGATTGTCGAGGCGCCAGCGGACACCGGCCAACTCGCCTTCGGCCACGGCCAGGGCGGCGCGCAGATCGGCCGATCCGGCAGTCGTTGACCCCAGGCCCAAGATTTTCTTCCAGTCCATTCTGTTTCTCGTTTCGATGCGGGTTTCTAAAGGTGACGATCGACTTCCATAGGCTGGTCTCGGCAGGCTATGCGCCCGCCGACTTGCCCAGCCCCCGGAAGTCGATCGCTTTGGCGCCGAAGTTGTGCATGCACTTGATCGCGACACCGTCGGTTTTGAAGTCAACGTTACTGGTAACGACCGGGCCATCCTCCCCATCCAGGTACCCCCAATGGATGGTATCGACCCGGTTGGGGTCGGCGCTCAGGTAGAATGCCGTGGTGCTGGCGGCATCCAGCACCGGTTCCACGATCGGCGTGTAGACACCGCGGTATGGATTGGCCTGGGACGTGGTCGCCGGAACCACCTGCTGTGAGAACAGGGCATTTGCGACGTGCTCCAGCGAGCCGGGCAGGATCAGATACCGACCGGACAGGTTCAAGGGCCTGCCGGCCTGCCCGGCGACGGTCGGCGCCTTCTGTAGCCGCATTTTCGTTTGCAGGGCGCCGACAGCGGCGATCCCGGCGTCGCCGTTGACCAGTGCCGAGGATCCTCCGGATATCAGGTTGTCATGGCCGCCGGCGGCCGTGGTGGCGTTCGCGTTGAACAAAAGCCCGGTGTCGGCCAACGCCGCGTTGGCGGTCAGGATGGCGTAGACGACCGCGCTTTCCAGTTGCGCCGCCTCGGCCCCGAACATCATGGGGATTCTGGTGAAACCGTCCATATCGTCGTTGACGATCGCCACGTAGGAGATCGAAATGGCCTTGCCGTAGCGAAGCAAATTCCAGGTCTCCGCCGACTCACCGATCGTGCCATAGCTGACCTCGCCCGACTCTGGCACCACGGCGAGCTGCGGCGCACTGGACAGCGCCACTGTCTTGAAGGACTTGAAGTTCGGCGGATTGCTCTGCCGGGTCCAGGGGAGGAACGTGCGGGGCGCGAAATCATAGGCATTCCGCAGCATCTTGCTTGCCGTGTTGGCCAGCAGATTGGGGAAATCGGGAGTCGTAAGCGCGCGGCTAGAACCCGAATAGTCTCGGGTCAGTGCCGATCGTGCGATTTCACCGCGTGACATGCCACGCGTGTTGACGCCGTTCGCTTCCAGGCAGTCGCGGGCAAAATCGCACAAAGTATGGCCGCGATATTGTCTTGCCCCATCTTCGAGGGCGACGCCCGGTGCGTTGACACTGTGCAACAGCGCGTTTTCCATCCAGCGGACTTGGTTGGCGGGTTGGGGACGGGTCGATATCACGTGGTTTCTCTCCAAATTTTGTAATGGATAGGTTGGGCGAAAGTAGTCAGGGACCTCCCACTACATTGCGGCCAGTTGACCCACCACGGTTGCTGATACTTCCTTGATCTTGGCACAACCGGCTCCGAAGGACCCATCGGCGAGGGCCTCGACGTGAGGCTGTCCAGAATTGGACGCACGTTCGATCCTGGGAAGTGCGGCAATCATCGTATCGACGGATTGGACCTCGATGAGGGTCCTACGGCCGAGCTTCACCGCCGATATCCGCCCAGCGGCGATCAGCTCGTACGCCGTGCTGCGCGGGATGCTGTATTCGGCTTCCATTCGGTCGAGTGTGATCAGTCGCCGACGGTTACTCGATTCGACCGCCTCCGGTGGCGGACCGCCATTATGGTTTTCCATCCGGTGTTGCATATCTGTGACCGCCCGTATCTGCCTGTGTTTGGCAGGGCGGGTTTATCGATCAGCGAAGGCGCCTGTCATGGCGCGAATACCACTTTGTTGGAGGGTATTCGCGCCACATCGCCCAGCATTATTGCTGGGCTACGCCTTCGATCCTGCCAGGTCCGGCCGCAGGTCAACCACGTTGGCCGGTTTGGGCGTGTGATCCGCAACCGACAGCACGTGTGCAGCCCAGGCATCCAATGCCGTCGCGCGCTCGGTCAGAAAGTCGTGCAGCTGATAGACTGCGGCAACACCACGGATTGCGCCCGATACGTGGTTCAGCACTTTGTCGGCGACCTCCCACCGCACCCCGATCTGGGCCAGCCTGGTCACACCCGTGCGGCGGAAATCGTGAAGCCGCCATGGGACTAGCGGCAGCGGCTCCGTCCCGCCTGGAGCGGCCTGCGCGCGCGCAGCCATGATCGCCTGGTCCAACCTCGCCTTCGCCTTCGAGAAGCCGGAAATCGGCGTGGTCCCGGTGGTGGTGAACACCAGGTCACACCCGGCCAACCGAGGCGCGGCGAGAAGGATCGCGCGGGCTGGCTCCGACAGGTGGACCAAGTGCGTCTTGCCGTTCTTCGTCCGGCTCCCTGGGATCGTCCACGTGGCCAATGGGCCATCCAGTTCGCTCCAGCGCAGCCCTGCCGTCTCGGCTTCACGCTGGAGCGTCAGGAGTAGGAACCGGAGATAAGGTCCCCAGGGCCAGCCCAAGCTCCCGCAGCAGGCCCAAATCTCGGCAATCTCGGAATCGTTCAGCCAGCGTTCGCGGGCGCGGTCCCGCCCCTCGACCACGACGGCCGCGAATGGATTGTCCGCGACCAGTCCCCGCGCCTTTCCCCATGCAAACAGCGCGTGGCCATAGTCCTGCACCCGCCTCGCCATCGCTTCACCACGCACCGCCGGCAGGGTAGACCCATCTTTCCCGGCTGGTTGGGGACCTGGCGCCTTGGCCGCACCGCGGGTGGGGATTGCATCCAGCGCGCGCTGCGCCACGGTCGATGAGATCATGTGTGCCGGCAAGGCCAGCAGCTGCGACAGGCTGACCCGAAGGGCACGCGTTGCCTCCCGCCGGTACCGCTCGCTTCGATGACGGAGCTGCTTGGCTTCCCATTGGTCGATCAAAACCGCGAGGGTTAGCGTATTCGCTTCTGCCTCGGCCTTCCGAACGACGCGATCGACCGCCGCAGCATCGCGTGCGGCGCGCTTTTCTGCTGCTGGATGCTGCCCGGCGGCCACTTGGCCACGCAATGCGGTTGCCATTTTGCGCGCCTGGATGTGGGTCAGATCCCCGTATGCCCCGATTCGCATCCGGTGCGTGCGGCCATCCCGCCAGTACTCGAATAGGAACACCTTGGCGCCGTTGGTGGTGACACGAATTCCGAAGCCCTTGATATCGTCATCAAATTTGATCACTTCGCGCCGACCTGGCGGGCAGGTGAGGCCGTCTATCTCGATTTTTCCAAGCCTCATCGCATCACCGGAATCCCGTTGGAACACCATGGAACACGTCATGGAACACGTGCCGAGGCGACGTGTCAGCAGGAAAGAACACAGGAAATCATATACTTACTGTGTATGGAACACACAGTACACATAGAACACATACATATCGTGTTCCACGCCAACGAAAAGAACAATCCAGCAACCGAGCCAGGCCCCCGACCATCTGAGTGAACGTCAGGCGATGTGCTGGCCTGCCTCGCGCAGTGGTACGCGCAGTGGTTTGGTGCGGGTAGTGGTGTCGTCTGCTGGCGGCGTCTGGCGTCGCCCCATTGATAAGACGGCAGATATCCGCCGGCTTTGTCGTGTTGCGGCGGCGTCTGGCGGCGCCTGTCAGGTCGCGCCGACTGGTTCGTAATCAGTAGGTCCACAGTTCAATTCTGTGCGCCGGCACCAGACCGTCTACGCCACCCCATCTATCGTAACGCATCCCGCAGCCGATACCGGCCGCGCTCGCGAATGTCGGCGTCGGGCGCCATGGACTTGATCTGAGCCTGCATTTCCTCCCGCTTCTCGTGGATCGAGGCAATCACCGGCCCCATCGGCACACCGATATCGACCAGAACCGCTTCGGACAGTTGCAGGCTGGCCTCGATCGTCTCTGGCACTGCGTCCGACGCTCCCGCGCGGTACAGGTCCGCCGCATGCTGCGCATCCCGGGCACGGGCGACAATCAGCAAATCCGGCCGCTCCGCGCGCGCCGCCTCGACCAGTGTGCCGGCGGCCTCGGCATCGTCCAGGGTGACCACCAGTGCGCGTGCGGTCGCAAGTTGCAGGTGCTTCAGCAGTTCCGGTCTTGCGGTATCCCCGTAGAAGATCGTCCGCCCCATGCGACGCTCGCGGACCACGCGGTCGACGTCCCGGTCGACGGCCATATAGGGGATGGCGTGCCTGTCGAGCAGGCCGACAACCGTCTGTCCAACGCGACCAAATCCGATGACGATCACCCGGGCGACCTCATCATTGACCGTGGGAAGCATCAGGGTTGGATCCGGCGGCACCGCTTCGCGCCCACGCGGCGCCAACCAGCGGCCGACATCGGACATCAACGGGATCACCGCCATCGTCAGCGCCGTGACAAGCAGCACGAACTCCCCAGCCGCATTGCCCATCAGCGTGTCCGCCATCGCCAGGGCGACAATCACGAACCCGAACTCCCCGCCTGGACCCAGCAACAACCCGGTCTGCAGGCCCTGGATCCAGGTCAATCCGAAACAGCGCCCCAATCCGGTGATCAACAACGCCTTCACCGTCAGCAGCGCCAGCGCGGCACCGATAACCAGGCCTGGCTGAGCAACGAGGAGGTGAAGGTCGAGGGTCATGCCGGTGGAGATGAGGAAGACGCCGACCAGGAGTCCGCGGAATGGCTCGATCGTCATTTCGACCTGCCGGCGATATTCGGTGCCAGCCAGCAACAATCCGCCGACCAGGGCACCCAGCGCCATGGACAGACCGGCGGCGGACGCGGCCACGCCGCAGGCGATGACCACCAGCAGACAGGCGGCTACGAAGAACTCCGGGCTTCGGGTGCGCGCGACATTGCGAAACAAGGGGCGCAGCACCAACCGACCAAGCGCCACGATCCCGGCAACCGCGGCCAGCGCCTGACCGACCGCCGCGAAAAAGCAGCTAACCTCTCCCGATCCGTTGCCTGGCGCCATGGCCGAGATGGCGAATAGCACCGGTACCACCGCCAGGTCCTGAAACAGCAACACGCCAAAGCTCGCCCGCCCGGTGTGCGAGTTGAGCCGCTTCTCCTCACCCAGCACCTGAAGGACCACGGCCGTGGACGACATTGCCAAGGCGACCCCGACGATGCCTGCGGCCGCGCTCGACATGCCGAATGCAAGGGCGACCCCGAAGACCCCCAACGAGCAGACCAGGAACTGCGCGGAGCCCAGGCCGAATACCAGGCGGCGCATGAGCCACAGCCGCTCAAACGACAATTCCAGCCCGATCATGAACATCAGCAACACAATGCCAAGTTCGGCGATCGGCTTTATGGATTCCGTGTCCTGAATGGTGATGGCGGCGATGATGGGCCATTGCTCGGAAAACTGGCCGAGACCGAACGGACCAACCGCCATGCCAACGAGCATGTAACCCAGGACCGCACTGATTTGCAGCCTGCGGACCAGGGGCACGACGACGCCAGCCGTCCCGAGGACAATCAGCGCTTCCTTGAAGATCGAGGTATCGAGAGGCGTTGCCATGCGCGGGAGTTTAGCAGGACCGGTGCGACACCTGTCATGCGCAATCCGGGTGCGGAGACGGGGCCGCGGGGGGCGGTGCATCGGCCATTGCTTCGGCCGGTTGGTACCATACGAACCGACCGAACCAGTGACCCATGGCGACAACGGAAGCTGTCATTGCGAGCGCAGCGACGCAATCCAGGGCAACCAACAGGATCGGATTGTGCCAGGCCCCTGGATTGCTTCGCTACGCTCGCAATGACAGCTTCCACCCACAGGCCATTGCTTCGGCCGGTTGGCATCATACGAACGCGGCCCGATCGGATGCGCCGGTTCGGATGCGCCGGTTCGGATGCGCCGGTTCGGACGCGACGATCGGATGCGGCGGTCAGAAGCCGGGCGGCATGCGGACCGCGACCGGACGTCAGGGCGGGTGAGGTTCGTCCGCGCTCATGGCACGGGCGCAGGCCTTCGCGACCTCAAACACATTGCGGGATCCGATCCGACGATAGGTCTGGGTATCGGTCATGTTGCGGATCAGCACGATCCCAAGCCCGCCGATCTCGCGGTCCTCCAGCGAGGCATCCAGATCAGGTTCTTCGGCCGCCGTGGGATCGAACGGAACCCCGTCATCCTCGGTCCGCAGGGTGACATGGATCAGATCCCCCGCCGGTTCGGCGCGCACGTCCACACCGCAATAGCCCGTGGGTCCTTCCCCCCAGGCATCGCGGGCGATGTTGGTCAGTATTTCTTCCGCGACGATCGCGATCTGCTGGGCGGCGGCCGGCGCGCAGCCGACACCGGCCAGAAATTCCTCAATGCTTTCGACCCTGGGCATCAAATCCCCAGGATCGTCGGACAGTTCGAAATGCAGCCGGTGCGACGTCGCCGGGTCAGGGTTCAAGGATAATGGGCAATCATGATGGAAGTCATGGCATCGCGCACCTGCGTGGCGACGAGCCCCACGGAACGGCCGATTTCCTCCAACGCGGCCACTTCGGCGATGCGCCCGGACGCCTTGTCGAGTTCGTCGTCCGTCAGGATCGCCGAGAGCACGCCGGTGGATTTCGCAAGCCCCAGCAGCAGGGTATCGCGCGGATCGGGGACTTCGTCGTTGAACAGGACGGACATCAGCCGGCCCTTGGCCTCCCGCTCCTCCCGTCCCGAAACCTGGGGATAGGCGCGCCGGGAGAACACCCACAGGAAGCTGCGTTCTTCCTCCCGCAGGATGCCCGCGGTCACCAGACGCGCCAGGACTCGCGCCACCAGATCGGCATGGCTGGACGACAACTGGTCGATCCACCACGCACTGCCCTGGAGTTCGGTCTGGGCACCAAGCTCCTTCAGAATTCCGTCCAGCAAAGCGTCGCCGGTTGCTTCCTCGCTGACGATGAACAGCGACTTCAGATCGGTATCGATCCGCCCGAGCAGGGCGAGTTCCATCAGGATGCCGCCGGCGATCGCCACGCCGGCCACTGACCGGCAGTTTGCGTTGATTTCGCCCACATCGTCATCGAGCATCAGCACGACGATTTCATCGGCCAGGGTGAGGTGCTTCACGGGTCTGGTTTCCTTCAGGCGCGCAGTTTTTCGCGGGCTTCCGCATCGGTTGCCGCGATGGGAATGACCTTGCCAAAGCCAGACACATTAAACACTTCCGCCACGCTCGGCTGCAACCCGAACACGGCGACCCCGCCACCCGCGGATTTGGCCTTCTTGGCAGCCATCAGGATCGCCCGCAGTCCGGCGGAGGACACATAGCTCACCTGACGCATGTCAAAGATCACGTTGTGGATGCCACCGCCAATGGCGGTATTCACCGCGTGCTCCAAATTGGGACTGGTGGCGGCATCGATCCGGCCGACCACGTCAAGAAGGGTCAGGTCGCCGTCAATTCTGCTGGTAATATCCATTTTTCATTCATCTCCGGGCCGCTGTGCAAGGCGAGATGCACGGCCATGCGTCATGGGCGGCAGAGTTCCCAGCGCCCCCCTCTCCTGTCAAGAGGCGGTCCAGCGCGTCACGGCGCGAACTCCACCCGACCACCCAGATACCGCACCACCAGGCAGGTAATATCGTCGGATTGCGGGGCCTCGGCGGCGAAATCCCGCACGGCGCGGGTGACGGATTCCAGCAGCACGCCGACCGATTCGTGAGCGGCCTGTGTCAGCACCACTTCCAGTCGGGCTTCGCCGAATTCCTCATCGACCGGGTTCATCGCCTCGGACACGCCGTCGGTGAACAGGAAAAGGGTGTCGCCGGGTTTCAGGATCAGCGTGGCGCTGGAATAATCCATGCCTTCCATGACGCCCAACGCCATGTCGCCGGTCAGCGGCACCGGTTGCGGCGGGCCTTCGGCGGGGATGACATACGGGCGGTTATGCCCGCCATTGGCGTAGACCATCGTGCCGTCTCGCCGGTCGATCACGGCGTAGAAGACGGTCACGAACATATCCAGCGGGTTCTGGCCGCACAGACGGTCATTCGCCGCTGCCAGACAGGCGGCCGGATCATCGTGGCGCCGAGCCGCGTCCTGCAGCGCAGTGCGGGAGACCGCCATGAAGAACGCCGGCGCCACGCCCTTGCCGGACACATCCGCGATCACCAGCGCCAAACGGTGCTCATCCAGGGGGAAATAGTCGTAGAAGTCGCCCGCCATTTGCAGTGCCGGCGTCATCCGCGCCGCCCCGGCCCAATCCCGATCGCCCGGGAACGCCTGCGGCAGAATGGTCGCTTGCAGCACCTGGGCCAGAGCCAGGTCCGCTTCCAGGCGGCGCCTGGCCTGATCCAATTGCTCGTTTTTGAGCATCAGTTCGGCGGTGCGCTCGCGCACCTGCTGTTCCAGTTCTTCCTCGCGGGCCAGGACCTGTTTGGCCATCACCTCGAAGGTGCGAGCGAGATGACCCAATTCGTCGCGCCGGGTCGCGATGGCGGCCAGCGAACCGGGCTGGAACACGCGCGCATCCACAGCGGCGGCGGCGCCGGCGATGGCCACCATCGGTGCCGCGATATGGCGTCCGGTCAGCACCGACAGCCCCATCCCGGCCAGCAGCGACGCCGCCGCGGCCAGGCCGCCGAGCCGCAGATAGTTGCCCAACAACGCATCGAGCGGCGCCGTCGACAGGCGCGCCAGGGCAACGCCCGCCGGCATGCCATAGGCATCCGGCATCGCGGCGGCAACGCTGATCCAATCCCGGGACACGATGGCCCTGCTGCGCGCGCCACCCAAGCCGCCCTTGACCAGCGCCGTCTCGGCCTCCGTCGGCAAGAGCCCCTCGATCTGCCGTCCAGTCGCGGCACCGCTTGCGATGATCCCGCCATTCGGGCCGAACACCCATAGCGCCTCCACCGAGCCGTCTCGCAGCAGACCTTCCAGCAGGCGCGGCACGCCGACCGACTGATACAGGTCGGTGACCGCTTTCTGCTCCCGCCCGATCAGCACGACTCGGGCACCATCGACGCCGCGCACGCCGACATAGCGCATCGGGGCACCGCCCAAAGGCGGCTGGCCAACACCAAGCGGACGGGAGAATTCGGTGCCGGCGAGAAGACCGGCGAGGGATTTGCCGGGCAGTCCTGTCAACGTGGCCACCGAGTCGGACAGATCGACATCATCGGCGGCACCGGCGCGAAAGCGGCCGTCGGGGCCGGAAATCCACACCTCGTTCACAGCGGACCGGGCGGTGATCTCGATCAGCCGCCGACTGAGCGTGCGGTCGTCCATCGCGGCCCGATCGGCGATATCGACGAGATGGCTCGCCAGCAGACCCTGCGCCGCCATCTCCCGGTCGAGCAGGTCGCCCACCTCGGCCACCACCTGTTCGCTGACCGTGGCGCTCTGCGCGAGCAGGCGGGCGATCACCAGGCCCTCGGATTCCGCCTGCTCCAGGATGCCGCGCCAGGCCAGCACGGTTAGGACCGCGGCCACCGCCAGGATGCCGATGCTGCCGGTCAGCCCTACCATCAGGACCAGGCGCGCGCGCAATTGCATGGGCGGTGCCCTAGTCCAGCCAGACCAATGACGACTGGAAGAAGCGCACGGTGCGATCGTCCAACGGGTAGGCGATGCCCGCGTCCCGGCCGAACCAGCGCTCGTGGATGACGGCATAGCCGCCGCGATAGGCACCGATGCCGCGGAACAGATCGCGCAGGACGCCGTTGACGAAATCACGCCATTTGGAGTCGTTTTCCGGCAGCATGCAGGCAAGGGTCTCGTAGCCGAGCGCTTCCCCACGCGGAACAATCACCAGGCCATGGCGTTTGGTGGCCTGGGACAGCAATCCGCGCAGCACGATGCCGACATTGGCGATGCCGTCGACATCGGCGGCTTCCAGCGCACGCAGGGCGTCCGGCATGTCGGGATAGGGAACCAGGCTGATGCCGGGCAGTTTTTCCATCAGCACCCGTCCGGTGACGGAACCCCGCACAACCCCGATCCTCAGGTCGCGCATGTCCCGGACACGGTCTATGGTTTCCCGGTAGGCCAGGATGCGGGTGCCGTCACGGAAGATCGGCAAGGAGAAATCGACCCGCCCTTCCCTTTCCCAGGTCACCGTCGCGGTTTCGCACACCAGGTCCGCCTGCCCGGATTCGATGACGTTCATCCGGGTCTGCGACGTGACCATGACATGTTCGGTGCGCACGGGCCGGTCGAACCGCGCGGCCAGGGCGACCCGGACGGCTTCGATCAGATCGACAGACAGGCCGACGAGGTTGCCCTGCCTGTCACGAAACGCAAACGGCGGTGCATCCGGCCGGGTCCCCGCGTTCAGCACGCCGGTGCGGGCGATCCGGTCCAGGGTCGTGTCCGCGAGCGCGATGCGGCCCGGACAGGCGAGCAGGGCCGTCGCGACGAGGGTCGCGAGACAGACACGTGCGACGAGGGTCGCGAGACATACACGTGCGACGAGGGTCGCGAGACAGGGGCGGCGCGCGACAATCGCCGCGCCATCCTGTGTGGAGCACGGGTCCGTCCGCGTCCCGACCTGGCGTGTCGATCGGAGCAAAACCATGGGTGGCCCACCCAGGCAGGCCATGACGGCACGGGGTGGCCACGCGCAAAATGGCCACGCGCAAAATGGAGCGGTTGTTGTTACGTGTCGCCATAGCGAATTCAGGAGGCGAAACATTGGACCGGCATACCCCATGCCACGCGGCCGGCCCCGAATGAAGGTCCGGGTATGGGCATCGTCGGCCGCTTCCCTATGCCCCGCGCCCCTGCTTTCGGCAACCGCTCGACCGCGGCGATCGGGGTCGAGCACGTGGGTCGAGACGCAAGCGCGCTCTCCCCGACCAATCCGTATCACTCGCCCCCGGGTCACTCGCCCCCAGTATCAATCTCGCCTGTGTCAATCTCCAGGACGAAACACCGCTTTTCCGGCAATCCGCCGGGACCGCAATGCTTCGGCGATTTCGGCGAATTCGCGCCAGCTTCGGTCGGCGCCGACCACCGGGCGCAGGCTTCCTGCGGCAATCAACGACACGAGCAACGCCAGATCCGGGGCGAAGCGCTCCTCGGCCTCCGACGTGAAGTAAAAGAAGCTTTGGATGCGGGCATTTTGCGCGCCGCGGAAATCCGCGAAGGAAATCGTCGACGGTTCGGTGGATGAATTTCCATAGACGACCACGGTGCCGTGCGGCTCGATCAGCTTCAACGACCGCGACAGAGAGGCACCACCGCCCGACTCCAGGATCAGCCAATAGCGGCCGGAGGCGGCTTCGATCCCCTCCACCACCTCGGCGGCGCCGCATTCGCGCAGGCCGGCGATCCGATCCGCCCGCCCGACCACGGCGGTGACCTGCGCGCCGGACCGGGCGGCGATCTGCACCGCCAGGGTGCCCACCCCCCCGGCGGCCCCGGTCACCAGCACTCGCCGTCCGACCAAGGCGCCGCCCAATCGCAGCGTCCGCAAGGCGGTCAGCCCAGCAACGGGCAATGTCGCGGCCTGGGCAAACGAGACAGCGTCGGGCAACACCGCCATCCGATGCGTCCCGACCGCGGCCCGTTCCGCCCACCCGAACTCATCCATCAGCGCCACGACCCGCGCGCCGACCGGCGGGCCGCTGCCGTCCGCCGCCGCTTGCAGAACGACACCGCTGACGTCCTGGCCCGGGATCCACCCCTCGCCGTTCCGCGTGATCGAGGCCAGTTCGCCGCGGTTCAGCGAGAAGGCGCGCACCGCGATCAGTGCCTGGTTGGCGGCGGGAACCGGCTCCGCGACCTCTCGGATCGCCATCGGGGCGGGGCCGTCGGGTGTGGTGACCAGGGCCAGCATGGTCGCTTCCCCCTGTGATCAGGCGTTCGGCAGCGGCAACGGTTCTCCGGCGAAGAAGCGGCGCGGATTGTCGTCCAGCATGGAGAATATCTCCGCATCCGACAGGCCGCGCTGGCGCAGCATCGGCACGAAATCGGTGAACAGATAGGTGTAGGGCGGCGGCCAGTTGCCCTGGGACTTCAGCACATCGATATGGGCCTGTTCTTCCGCCGAGACCTGACGCGCCATCTTGCCCAGCCAGCCGCAATGGCGGTCCTGCGACATCATGATCTGCGCCTTGTGGCCGGACCGCACCAGCTTGACCAGGTTGTCCGCGCGCACTGCATCGGGTTGCAGCCGCTGGATGCCAATTCGGTCGAACCCGATATAGCTGCCCCCATCGACAACCCGCCGGTGATAGGCCGGATCGGGATTGCCGCAGCAATGGCCGATCAGACATTGATGCGCCGGAACGCCACCCTTGCCGAACGCTGCCTGCTGTTCCGGCCCGTTCACGCCATCCTGTGTATGCGTAATGATCGGCACGCCGGTCGCCTTTTGCGCGATACAGGCGGCTTCCAGGAATTTCATTTCGAGCGCGGTGATCTCGGGCGCGCCGGTCGCCACCTTGATGGCCCCCGCCTTCACGCCGGTATCGCCGATGCCATGGGTAATTTCGCGGATATAGAGTTCGGCGATTTCCTCCGTGGTGCGAGCACGCCAGTAGAAGGGCAGACCCAGCATCTCAAAATAGAACCCGGTCGTGCAGACCACGTTCATTTCGGACTTCTCGGCAATTTCCTTCATCATGGCGGCGTCGCGCCCAAGCTCGATCGGGCAGGGATCGACGAAGCTGCGCACACCGTGTTCTTCCCGCAACTGGCGCAGGCGCTTGACCGCCTCGGCCACGAAGCCGGCCCGGTCGAAGATGGCGGTGGGATCGAACTCGGCGCCCGAAAACGCAATGAACAGGTGTTCGTGCATCAGGGTGCGGCCGAGCGCGCTGAGTGGAATGGAGCCGGTGACGGTCTGGACTTGCATGGATGGTTCCTGGACGTTGGGATGGCGTCTGCCCCCGCCATTACGACGGGGGAAATGTGTCGACGGATTTCGCTGTCAAACGGTGCCCGTGATCTCCTGCCACAAACGCCTTGTCTCGCCGCGTGGATCGTTTTCTATCCGACACGTCGCGTTCAGTGACATTGTGGCTCGCCGGTCCGTGTCATAGGCGGGCCAATCCGGGATCGAGGCATGCGCCGGCACACCGGAACGGGCAAACGCGGCCCAGACCCCGGACATCGTCGCCGCGAGCCCCAGCGCGTCCGCGCTCTGATCCGTCAGGTGCGTCAGGTCCAGCGTGTCAAACGCGAACGGCACGTCCATCGCGTGCGGCGCCTTCAGCCGCCCGCGATGGACCGGCGTTTCCCAATCGAACGAATACATCCACACCGCCGCTCGGTTCTTGGCCACCCGCCGTTGCGCCAACACCAGCGAGCGGATGCGAAAATTGCTGTCGGTCGTCGTCGCAATCAGGCGTTCGGCGGGGCTGGTCCCCGGGTATAAACGCCCATAGGTTTCCAGCACGCGGTCGGTATGCTCGCCGGCCAGAGCGGCGACCCTGGCGCGCAGTTCGTCCTCGGTCAGGGTGCGGTGCCATATCTTGTCGTCGGTGGCCATGAAGATCGTGGTCTCGTCCTTCATGTCGCCGATGATCAGTGGGATATCGGCGGAAACGTCCGGCGCGTCCGGATCGAACGGATGGCGCGGGACGACATCGCCATCCACCACCGGCCCGAACGGATAGCGATCCATCAGCGGCGTCGGCGACGGGCCCAGCGCCTTCTGCGCCGGATTGACCGCCCCCAGCAGCGCCGCGATCGGCAAGGCCTGTAATCGCCCGATGTCGCCGGATGTCAGCCCGAGTTGCTTCAACACCGCATCCGTCAGCTTCGCCGCGCGTTCCCGGGTGCGCAGGCGAATACAGGCCCCGCTCTGGATGATCGCGCGATGAAACAACCCTCTTGCCGCCGGCATCGCCAGCAGGACGCTGACCTTTCCGCCACCACCGGATTCTCCAAAGATCGTGACATTGGCAGGATCTCCCCCGAACGCGGCGGCGTTGTCGCGAACCCATTCAAGGGCAGCGACCATGTCCAAGGTGCCGGCATTGCCGGATCGCGCGAAATCCGACGGGGCGATCGACGACAGATCCAGATGGCCGAAGATGTTCAGGCGCTGGTTGACATTGATCACCACGACATCGCCCCGGCGCGCCAGCCGACTGCCCTGCAACCGCGCCTGGTTGGCATTGCCATAGGCGAACGCGCCACCGTGGAACCACACCATGACCGGCCGCTTCGCCCCGTCCGCGGCCGGGGTCCAGATATTGACGGTCAGGCAGTCCTCGGTTTCCGGCGACGGATCGGGCACGCCGGACAGGGTTTCCAACTCCGGTCTTGTCCCGGCGCGCAAGCCAGCCTGCGGGGCCTTGCCGGCATAGTCCAGGGCGTCCCGCACCCCGCCCCATTGGGTCGGTGGCAGCGGCGGCATGAAGCGATTGACGCCCGAGGTCGGCGCGCCATACGGCACCGACTTGAAAGCGAACACACCGTCGATGACCGCGCCGCGCACCCGTCCAGCGGTTGTTTCCACCACCGGCGCGTGTACCACCGCGCTGCTTCCCACCAACCCCTCTGGCGCGAGATCGTTTGGCATAGTTTCCTCCTGGTTGCCGGAAAGCATGCTGCCGTGGCGGCGGCCTGTCGATACCCCGGAGGAGGATCCTGACCATGCAAGACGCCACCAACGGCGCCGACGCCGCGGATGCGCCCATGCTGCGCAACGCCAACCACCGCTTCACCCTGAAAGCCCGCCCCACCGGCATTCCCGGCCCGGAGCATTTCGATGAAGACGTGGTGCCGATCCGTGCCCCGGACGCCGGCGAGCTGCTGGTCGAGACCCTGTATCTTTCCATCGACCCCGCCATGCGATCCTGGATCGGCGACGCCCCCGGCTATACCAGGCGGATCGAGATCGGCGACCCGATGCGCGCCGGCGGCATCGCGCGGGTGGTGGAAAGCCGAGCGGAAGGGTTCAAGGTGGGCGATATCGTGCAGGGGCGGACGGGGTGGCAGTCGCATCCGACCTTGAAAGGGCGGGAAACCCAGCATCTCGACCTGTCCCTTGGATCCATCGACGACTGGTTGGGGCCCCTGGGCACCAGCGCCCTGACCGCCTATTTCGGCATCCGCGATGTCGGTGCGCTGAAGCCGGGCGAGACGCTGCTGGTGTCCACCGCGGCCGGCGGGGTCGGACAGATCGCGGCGCAGATGGGCAAGATCGAAGCGTGCCGGGTGGTGGGAATCGCCGGCGGACCGGAAAAATGCCAGTTCCTGAGCGAAACATTGGGGCTGGATGCCGCCATCGACTACAAGTCGGTGCCCGACCTGACGGATGCGATCAGGCAGGCCTGCCCGGAAGGGATCGACGTCTATTTCGACAATGTGGGCGGACCGATGCTGGATGCCGCTCTGGCGAACATGCGCCTGGGGGGCAGGATCGTGTGCTGCGGCCGCATCTCCCAAGCCGCCGCGACCGAGCCTTATGGCGTGCGCAACCTGGGCATGATGGGCGGGCGGCGGATGCGGATGCAGAGCTACATCGTGTTCGACTACCACGACCGGTATCCAGAGGCGCGGACCTGGCTGGCTGCCCAGTTGAAAGCGGGGCGGCTGCAACAGAAGCTGCATATCGAGGACGGTCTGGACCGCGCCCCGGCGGCACTGGGCATGCTGTTCCGGGGTGGCAATACCGGGAAACTGGTCGTCCGGGTGGCCCGGTAAAGCCCCGGTCCGCGTGGCGGGAGGCGGGAGCCTGGGAGTGGGGGGAGTCGCCGGCTGGGTCGGCCGGAACAACCCGTGCGGTGTGCCGGTAACCGCCCCGTCCCCGAACCCACAGGATGCGGCGGGAACGACCGAGACCCAACCTTCGGCCGTCCGCCCAACCGCGATTGGGTCCTATGTCTCCCCGCCCGACCTCCGCACCCACCAAATCATTTCTTGCTCGGCCTGCCGACGCGACGCCTGCCGGCCACTGCCTTGCGGGCGGCCTTGGCTGTCGAGAGGCGCGTCGTTGCTTTCTTGCCCGCAGACTTGCGAGGGGTGGTCTTGGCAGCCGCCGAGCGGGCGGTGGTCTTCCGGGAAGTTGCCTTGCCACCTGACGTCTGCTTGGCGACCTTCTTCCGCGGTGCCGACTTCGGGGCTGATTTCGACTTACCGGACGTTGATTTTTTGGACGTGGCCCTGGCAGACGCGGACTTGCCCGACGCAGATTTGCCCAACGCTGATTTGCCCAACGCTGATTTGCCGGACGCTGACTTGCCGGACGCTGACTTGCCAGATCCGGACCTACCGGATGCTGATTTCCGCTTTGCCGGCGTCGCTCGTGCCGCCTGCTTCGCCGCTGCCTCGGCGGGTGCTTGTGCCGGGGCTGCTTTATCGCCTGCTTGCTTCTCCCCGACGGTCTTGGTGGCAGCGGCCTTTGTCGGCGATGGGTTGGCGGTCGCGGTTTCCGCCGCGCCCTTCTTGCCGGTTGCCTTTCGGGCAGGCGCTTTCGCCGCCGCTTTTGCGCCGGATTTCTTGCCCGCCGCCTTTGTGCCAGCCGCCTTTGTGCCAGTCGCCTTCTTGCCAGTCGGCTTTGTGCCAGTCGCCTTCGCGCCGGTCTTCTTGCGCGCCGTGGACTTGGCGGTGGTCTTGCGGGTGCTGGCCCGCATTGCCAGGGGTTGCGCGCCCTCGGCCTCCACTGTCGTATCTTCTGTGCTCACCAGTGACGACTCCTGTTCGGGGCGGCTCTGCCTGTGATGGTGCCAACCACGCGCCCAATCGTGGTCGTTCCGGGGCAGTCGCCATTAACACCAACCGGCCGATACAACGACCGCATGTCGGCGCGCCGATGACGGCGGCCAACCGACAGACCGGTTCCAAATGATCCCGCATCGTCCCAATGCGATACTTTTGTACATAAACGACCAAGACCCACACTGCATGGATCGGGGCGGCTGATGGCCGACGGGACGAGGTATCGGTCCATGGACCGTCCTTCTGTTCTGTGCGTCCGCTGCCCGTCCCCCATCATAACGCCGGCGTCGATTCGCGGTCTCTACTCCCGCTATTCCCCGGCCGACCTCCTTCTGTCAACGAAAACTCCGCGCGATTTACTGATTTTCGTGAAAAAATCAGGAGCCAAACGGCGCCCACCCAAAACAAAACCGCCGCGACAGCGCTGTCGCGGCGGTTGCGTTACGAAAAACCCCGATGTTTCAGCCGCGCTTTTCGATCGACACGAACTCCCGATCCTCCGGCCCGATGTAATTCGCGGTCGGGCGGATCAGTTTGTTGTCGATACGCTGTTCCATCACATGCGCCGCCCAGCCGGATGTGCGGGCGATCACGAACAGCGGCGTAAACATCGCCGTCGGTACTCCCAGCATGTGGTAGCTGATGGCACTGAACCAATCGAGGTTGGCGAACATCTTCTTGGCGTCGGACATCGTCGCCTCGATCCGGTCGGCGATGTCGTAAAGGCGCATCGACCCGGCCGATTGCGACAGCCGGCGCGCGACCTCCTTGATCACCGCGTTGCGCGGATCGGAGATCGTATAGACGGCATGGCCGAAGCCGATCACGACTTCGCGGTTGGCGATGCGACGGCGGATATCGGCTTCCGCCTCATCGGGGTTGGCGTAGCGGTTCTGAATCTCGAACGAGACTTCATTGGCACCGCCGTGCTTCGGACCGCGCAACGCCCCGATGCCCGCCGTGATGGCCGAATACATATCCGCCCCCGTGCCGGCCACGACCCGGCAAGTGAAGGTGGAAGCGTTGAACTCATGCTCCGCATACAGGATCAGCGAGGTATGCATCGCGCGAACGAACATGTCGCTGGGCTTCTTGCCGAGCAGAAGATGCAGGAAATGGCCACCGATGCTGTCATCGTCGGTTTCGACGTCGATGCGCTTGCCATTATGCGCGTAATGGAACCAATACAGCAGCATGGAGCCGAGATTGGCCATCAGGCGATCGGCGATATCGCGCGCGCCCGGCGGGTTCTGGTCGTCCTTTTCCGGCAACACGCAGCCCAGCGCCGACACGCCCGTGCGCATCACATCCATCGGATGCGCCGCCGCGGGCAGAGATTCCAGCGTCGCCTTCACCGAAGCCGGCAGTCCCCGCAACGCAATCAGCTTGGCCTTGTAGGACGCCAGTTCGGCCTTGGTCGGCAGGCTGCCATGCACCAGAAGATAGGCGATTTCCTCGAATTCGCAGGTGTCCGCGACATCGAGGATGTTGTAGCCGCGATAATGCAGGTCGTTGCCGGAACGCCCTACGGTGCACAGGGCGGTGTTGCCGGCGGTGATGCCGGACAGGCCGACGCCCTTCTTGGCGCGATTGGGAAGTGCCGCGGTATCGCTCATGGTTTCGTTCCTCCTTGCAGAATGCCAGATCTTACAGAATACTGCACACTACAGAATCCCGGGCTTGCCGACGGCAAGCGTGCCCGCCGGCAGTGCCACGTTCAACCGGTGCAGATCGCCCGCGGGCAGTTTCGCCAGATCCTGCACGGCTTCCAGGAACCGATTGGATTCGCGCGTGGTGATCAGCCCATCCGTCAGGGTCTGGAACTTGTGGATATAGTCGTCGCGCCCGAACGGCTTCGCACCCAGCGGATGCGCGTTGGCAACCGCCATCTCGTCCTCGATCTTGGAACCATCACGCATGAAGATTTCGACACGACCGCCAAACGACAGCTCATTGGGATCGGTTGCGCGATACCGCCGGGTCCATTCCGGGTCTTCCCGCGTTTCGATCTTCTGCCACACCCTGACCGTATCGGCCTGGCCGGCACGCTTCGGCGTATAGCTGTCGACATGGTGCCAGGTGCCGTCCTGCAACGCGACGGCGAAGATGTACATGATCGAGTGGTCCAAGGTCTCGCGGCTGGCCTTCGGGTCCATCTTCTGCGGATCGTTGGCGCCGGTGCCGATCACGTAATGTGTGTGATGGCTGGTGTGGATGACGATCTTCTCGATCTGGTCGAAATCCTGGATCGATTCGCGCATCCGGAACGCCAGATCGATCAGCGCCTGCGACTGGTATTCGGCGCTGTGTTCCTTCGTGTAGCTGTCCATGATGCCACGCTTCGGCTCTCCGGCATCCGGCAGCGGCACATGGTAAACGGCCTGGGCGCCGCCCAGCATGTAGGCGATTACGCTGTCCTCGCCTTCGTAGATCGGGCTGGGAGCGCCTTCGCCGCGCATCACCCGGTCCACCGCTTCCACGGCCAGCTTGCCGGCATGGGCCGGGGCATAAGCCTTCCAGGAGCTGATTTCGCCCTTGCGCGATTGCCGCGTGGAAAAGCTGACATGCAGGGCCTGCTGCACCGCCTGGTAGATCACGTCCTGCTTCAACCCGAGCAACGTGCCGATGCCGGCGGCCTGGGCGGGGCAAAGATGGGCGATGTGATCCTTCTTGAACTCGTGCAGGCAGATCGCTCGGACCAGGTTGATCTGGATTTCGTAACCGGTGGCCAGCCCACGGATCAACTCGCGCCCCGATTTCTCCATCGTTTGCGCGACCGCGAGGATCGGCGGGATATTGTCGCCCGGATGCGAATAATCCGCCGCCAGGAACGTGTCGTGCATATCCAGTTCGCGCACCGCGGTGCCGTTCGCCCACGCCGCCCATTCCGGAGTCACCCGCTTGCCGGCGGCAACACCGAACACCGTCGCGCCGCCCTTGTGCGGACGCGCCAGGGCCATGTCGCGCGCCGACGTCACGGGACGGCGGTTGATCGCGGCGATCGCCACCGACGCGTTGTCGATGATGCGGTTGATTATCATAGCCGCGACGTCCTTTTGGACCGCGACGCGATCGGTCGCGACCCCGGCGATCTTCCAGGCCAGTTGATCCTCTCGCTTCAGAGGCGTCTTCGACGGGTAAACCTTGACTTCATGGGTTATCATTCATTGCCTCCGTTATGCGCGCGACAGAAGGGTTGGCTGATCTTCCGGCGCGGTCTAGCCTGAGCCTCAGGCCTATGATCTGCTTCGTAAGGTCGTGCCGTGCGAACGGCAAGCGCATGCGTGCCAGCTTCACCCAGGAAAACAGGTCAAACCGTGTCAACTCCGTTCGATCGCGTCATCATCGGGACGCTTGTCACCGCCGATCATATCCTGCCGAACGGCTATGTGGCGATCCGCGGGGAAACGATCGCCGCGATTGGCCAGGGTGCGCCGCCCCCGGCCCAGGAAACGATCGACCACGGGGATCGGCTGATCCTGCCCGGCCTGGTCGATGGGCATATGCACACGTCGTCATCGACCGGCTGGCCGGGAATTGAGAGCGCGACCCGTTCCGCCGCGGCCGGCGGCGTCACGACCTGCTGCGACATGCCCTATGACGTGCCGAAACCGGTTACGGATGTCGGGTTGCTGCACGACAAGATAGGCTGGGTGGAACGGACGGCGTTGGTCGACATGGCGCTGTATGGCACCATCACCAAGACGGGCGGCCTGGACGCGATCCCCGAACTGGCGGCCGCGGGGATATCCGCATTCAAGCTTTCCACCTATGAATACGACGCCGTCCGGTTCCCGCGCATCGACCATCCGACTATGCTGGCCGCGTTCCGCGAAATCGCCAAGACCGGCTTGCCGGTCGCGATCTCAGCCATCCCCTCATTTTTTCTACCGTGATTCCAAGGTATACCCTGTTCACGCGATAATCCGGGAAAATCGCATTGGTTGGCCCCGTGTGTCGGCAGTTCCTGTCGATTCGGATTTTCGGGTTCTCGTGTCACCAGGGTATAGTAGGTTTGAATGCCAAGTCGCCCCGCCATTTGCAACCGGAAGCTGGGCCAGCTGACCGGGTCACACCCCGAGTCACGTAACCCAGCCTGATACAAAAAGCGGTGTCCAGGAGAGTCGCGGCCCGCTTGGACATAGTAATGCAGGA
>CAMATI010000034.1 GCA_945861095.1 Asaia bogorensis
TGGTGTCGGGGTTGGTGTTTCTATTGGGGGCACGCCAGACAATGAAATCGATATAGCCGGTCATCCAGCGAAGGCGCGGAGTATTGGCCGCAATGCGCCGCAGAGGTTCCTCATTGGAGCGCACGAAGTCGCGCAGGGGCGCCAGCATACGGGCCGCTTCCAGAGCCTTGGCTTCGGTATTGGCGAAGAGATCATCCCATTTGGGTCCCAGGGCAGCGACGGCGCTGATATAGGTGGCCGATTTCTTCAGACCCTCGAACCCCACCCAGGCGGGACCACCGGCGGCGATGCCACCGATGGCAGCGCCAATCGGCCCGCCGGCAGCGCCGCCGATCGCGGTCCCCGCGAGCCAGCCGAGGCCTCCGCCGGCCGGTATCAGGGACCCCAGGCTGGCGGCACCGATCATCGTTCTGGCAACGCTCCGGAACGTGCCGATACCGGCCGTCGTGGTGCGATCTGGGTCGCGACCGTGGCCGATCGCCGCTGCCGCCTCCTGGACGTCTTCGGCGATATCGGGTTCGATGATCTTATTGTTATTCCGTAGCGACTCGCTGACCGCGAGGATATCGTCGTGGAGCGAATCCCGGGCATCCCGGGGTATGGCCTCTGTGCTGGCCAGGTCTTCATAGGCCAGACCGTCCGCCGTTGATTGGAGCAGCACGCGCTGCAGGGTGACCAGGGCATTCAACGCCGCCTGCGCATCGTCTTCCATCGCGGGGCGCATGCGGTCGTCAAGACGACGCCCGACCGCGTCGGCCGTGGCCTCCAATCGGACACCCAGGCACCATACCGATCCCCAGTCGATGGATTCCGGTTCCTCGGCTATCGCGGTTTGGTAGTGTCGGAGGTCCCGGGTTACATCAGGGAACGCGTTGGTTCCGGCCAGTGCCGCCGCCAGGTCCTCGGCCGCCTGCCGGAGAAACGGCAGCGTCTGGCGGATGCGCCTGACATTGTTGCCATCCGCATCGAAATCCGTCGCCGGCGCTCGGCGGATGCGCCCGTCCGTGCCGAGTTCCACATGCGGGCCGGGCCCGGGGCGGGGAATTGGCTCCGGCGGGGGCAGCCGAGCGGTTCGGATGGCATCGGTTTGGCGGAGCAGGTCGGCGTTGATTTGGGCCGGGGGGCGGTCCCAGAAATCGTCCGGCAGGGTGTGGATGATGTCTTCCAGCGCCGGATCGGGGGATGATCCGGGATTGAGGATGCGGTTTTCGTACCAAGTGATCCATAGTTCCCACGACTGGCTCAGTCCTGCCAGATTGGTTTTGATCCATTGCCACTCAGTTTGGGACCATGCTGCCTCGCCCTTCGGCCATAGCGGTCGCCGAGCGAGCTGCCGGGCTGCAATGTGTCGGTCTAAGCCCGTAGCGAACCGTAGGTCATCGTTCAATGACCCGATGACGGAATTGGTAGTGTCCAGCCTCGAAGAAGCTATCGCACGAGCGGCCGTATTGATCGCCTGGGCGGCTGCACTAACACCTGTGCTCGCGGTTGGAGTTGCACTGAGAGCGGCAGCTGCGGTGAAACGAAGTTCGGCGGTGCAGACAGCGGCCAGACCTGAGGCCCTAATAGCCGCGCCGGTACTGGTGGCAGCGGCCCTGGTGGAGTTTTCTAGGGCTGTGCTCGCAAGCAAGTCGGCGGTAGTGCTCGCAGCGTCTGTGGCGTCGGCGGCCGCGGCGAGGGCAGTGGACGATCGTTCGGGGCGAATTCCTCCTAGCCAAGCAAGGCTGATTGCCCGAAATACGGCGATAGCTGTTACGGGCAGTAGAAGGAGCTGATCAGGCTGCTTGGGCCTAACGGGCCGGGACGCACGGCCCAAGAGGGGCAGAACGCGCAGGGCGGCGCGTGTTGCAATCACCGCCTTTACCAACGGAGGCAGCCGTTCGAATTCCCCAGTTACGTCCTCTTCTGAAGGTCCGTCCGACATGCCCCGTCGCTTCTCCCGCGTGCCAGTATCCAAAACGATACCGCCATGGCGGGCCGAACGCAAAGCCACCGTCCGGCCCATCCGCCCGGCCGCCAGACAGACGAAGCGAGCTACCTCCGTGGCCCCCCGTGGCCCTCCACTACCTCCGTGTTAAACAGCGGAATCGCCGCTACCACCGTCGGTCGATGCGTCCCCGGACCGGTCCGTGCGCGCTGAGCGGTCCGCAAGAATCAACACGGAGGACAGCGGAGGGCCACGGGGGGCCACGGAGTTCATTCCGTGCCAGGACTGGTGCCTCAACCCATGCCGTAAAGTAACGACCAACCGAAGCGGCGCCGGCCTCCCCCTGCGCGTGAGCCGAAGCCGAACCAGGCCGATCATTGCCGCGCCCGTCGCCTGGCAGCCAAACGTACCCGCAACGATCTACCGCGAAACGTCGAATCTCCTGCCAACCGACCCAACCACTGACCCGTTGGCGTCTCCAGCCCCCATGCCAAACGAACGCTCGGCGTCCCCGTCTTCGCGGGCCGGGTTCGGCCAAGCCGTGCCTGCCGGGCCGCCACCCTCCATGACGGGAAGGAACGGCCGGAAGCGGCCATGCTGCCGTCAGTGACCATCACATGCGTTCGCACCCCACGACAAACACCCCACGACAAAGGACCCGCGATCCGACACCAACCGGCCGAAACAATGACCGGTGCAGCGCCCCGTCGGTCCCTTCGCCATGACCGAACCTGACCCGGCCCCCCGTGCGTCAACGGCGGGGGATCAGGTCCACGGCAATGACGGTGAGAGGACCCCAGGGGGTCACTGCGTCGTCCGGTTGGCACCACACCCAACCAACCCCCACGCCCCAAACCCGATTGGGACATCGCGTCCCCCGCACATGCGCCAGGACCATCCACCGTAGCCTGGACAATAGAACTGGCGGCGCATGATCGCGTCCCCCGCACATGCGCCAGCACCATCCTCCCCCCGCACCACCAGGCCACCGCTCGGCATGCACCCTCCGACCCAGGGCCGCACCATCAATGCCCAATTTGCGGGCAGCGGAACCGAGAAGGTTAACCGCGCCTATCCGGAACAATACCCCCTGTTTTCCGCGCCAGATCGGAACGAAAACCCCCGGATTCCGCATGGATTCGCATCAAATTACGAAAATGTCACAATTAAAGTAAAGTCTGAAGAAACCGCAAAACCGAAACCGGATCAGCCGTTTGCGACCCGGTTTTACGGTCCGATCTGAAGTCCGGCGCCGACGCGGATCAGACGACAGGCGGCATATTTTCAGCCAGGGCGGCGTTTGTTAACCAATGCCCGAAACTCCGGCATATCCAGTCAGGATCATCAACCTTCCACGACACCCCGGCCCAGCCCGCCCGACCCTTGCAGATTTCTCTTGCCAGAGACGGCTCTCAAAGCCTAGAACAAAACACAAACATTGGACCGCCCCCAATGCCGAGATCGCAGGCCGAACCACCGCTCGAAGCCCGCCGAAACCGCCCCGCAGCCAGGGCCGGACAAACCCGCCACCGCCACGATCCGGCAACCTCCACCCGTGTTCAGACGTTGAAGCGGAACAACAGCACGTCGCCGTCCTTCACAAAGTATTCCTTCCCCTCGACCCGCATTTTCCCGGCCTCTTTCGCCCCGGACTCTCCCTTGCAGGCGACATAGTCGTCATATGCGATGGTCTCGCAGGCGATGAACCCGCGTTCGAAATCCTTGTGGATCACCGCAGCGGCCTGGGGCGCCTTGGTGCCGCGGGTGATCGTCCAGGCATGCGTCTCTTTTGGGCCGCAGGTGAAATATGTCAGCAGGCCGAGCAGGTCGTATCCGGCGCGGATCACGCGGTCCAGGCCGCTGTCGTGCAGCCCCAGGCCTTCCAGGAATTCGGCGCGATCGCCGGCGGGCAGTTGCGACACCTCGGCTTCGATGGCGGCGGACACGATCACCGTCCGCGCGCCCTCCTGCGCCGCGCGCGCCTGCACGGCGGCGGAAAACGCGTTGCCCTCGGCCGCCGACGCCTCTTCCACGTTGCAGACATACAGCACGGGCTTGGAGGTCAGCAGTTGCAGCCGCCGCACCGCTTCGTCCTGCCCCGGCGGGATCGCGGTGCGGGCGGGGCGGCCGTCCTGCAACGCCGCGACCAGCGGTTCCATGATCGCGACCAGGGCCGTGCTCTCCTTGTCGCCGCCGCGGGCGCGCTTTTGTGCGGAATTCAGGCGCTTTTCCAGGCTGTCGAGGTCCGACAGCATCAACTCGGTCTCGACCACGTCGATATCACGCAGGGGGTCGATCGAGCCTTCGACATGCGTGACGTCGCTGTCCTCGAAACAGCGCAGGACGTGGATGATGGCGTCCACCTCCCGGATATTGGCCAGGAACTGGTTGCCCAGGCCTTCACCCTTGGAAGCACCGCGCACCAGGCCGGCGATATCGACGAATTCCAGCGATGTCGGGACGATCTTCACCGATTTGCCGATGACGCCGAGCACGTCGAGGCGGGGGTCGGGGACTCCGACGCGGCCGACATTGGGCTCTATGGTGCAGAATGGATAGTTTGCCGCCTGCGCCGCCGCGGTGGCGGTCAGCGCGTTGAACAGGGTCGATTTGCCGACATTGGGCAGACCGACGATGCCGCAGTTGAAGCCCATGAGCCTGTCCTTTTCTCGTGTCGGTTACGCGACATCCTGGGTCAGCAACGCGACCTTGGTCATGAAATCCGCCGGTTTGCCGCCGGCGAGCAGGGGGGCGCCCTCGGCCACCGCATCCAGCAAAGCCACCAGCCAATCCCGGTCATCCTTGGCGAAATCGCCCAGGACGTAGCTCAGCACCCGGTCCTTGGAGCCGGGATGGCCGATCCCCAGCCGCACGCGCCAGTAGTCCGGCGCACCTAGCATGCGATCCATGCTGCGCAAGCCGTTGTGGCCGGCGGCCCCGCCCCCCAGCTTGACCCGTAGCTTGCCGGCGACCAGGTCCAGTTCATCGTGGAAGGCGGTGATCGCGTTCGGCGGCAGCTTGAAGAACCCGGCGGCGGCCTGCACGGACTCCCCGGATGCGTTCATGTAGGTCAACGGTTTCAGCGCCAGGATTTTCTGGCCACCGATATTGCCCTCGGCCACCAGCCCCTTGAAACGCTGCCGCCACGGGGAGAACCCGTGGCGGTTCGCGATGACGTCCATCGCCATGAAGCCGATATTGTGGCGGTTCCGGGCCATCCCCGGCTCCGGATTGCCAAGGCCGACCCAGAGCAGCATTCACAAACTCCGGTGCTGGGCTCAGCCCTTCTTGGCGGCGGCCTTGGCCGGAGCCTTGCCCGGTGCGCGAGAGCCGCCCTTGGCGGGGGCCGCGGCGCCTCCGGCTTCGGCGGGCGCAACCTCGATCTTGGTGGGCGGGACGACGGTTGCCACCACGAAATCGCGGGCGATGACCGGGCGGGCGCCTTCGGTGCCCTTCAGGTCGTGCCAGCGGACGTTGTCGTTGAAGTCCAGCGGGCCGAGATCGGCGGTGAACTGTTCCGGGATCTTGTCGGCGTCGCACCAGACTTCGACGGCGTGGCGGACGACGTTCAGCACGGCGCCACGCTTGATGCCGGGGCTGATGGCGTCATTCTCGAAATGCACGGGGATCGCGACCTTGATCGGTTCCCCGGGCACAAGGCGTTGGAAATCCACGTGTTCCGGCGAGTCGGTCACCGGGTGGTATTGCACGCCGCGGATCAGGGCGCGGATCGGGTCGGCGCCGGCGCTGATCTCATACAGGCGGGACTGCCAGCCGGGACGATGCAGTTCGCGGATCACCACACGAGGGTCCAGCGCGATCAGGTTGGGTTCCTGATTGCCGCCATAGATTACCCCGGGAACCTTCCCCGCACGCCGAGTCGCTCGCGCCGCCCCCTTACCGGCTCGCAAGCGTGCCTCGGCCGATATCTCAACGATGTTGGCCATGACTTTGCTCCTGAATACCAAAACGCCGGCCTCCAGGGGTGCCGGCGTGGCGGGGCGTGTAGCGCAGTGCGCCCGCCGGAGCAAGGAGTTCCGGGCAGGGCGTCAGGGCAAGGCGTTCCCGGCAAGGCGTTCCGGGCAAGGCGTTCCGGGCAGGACGTGCCCGGAGGTTCCGTGGCGAGTGCCTACTCCCGCATGGCGCGGGCCTTCTTCGCGGCTGGACGATCCCAGCAGCGAGCCAGCCATTCCTTCGCATGCGGCCATTGGCCCAGATCCATGGACAGGCCGCGATAAAGGGCGCCGGCGACATTCAGATCCGCGACGGAAAACGCCGAGCCAGCCAGCCAGGGGCCTTTGCCCAGCGCGGTGTTCAGGACGTCCATCGCCGGCACGATCTCGGCCCAGGCGGCATCCGCGATCGCCTTGTTGCGTTCGGCTTCCGGCAGGGCGGTGGTGTGGCTGGCATAGGTGGTCAACTGGCGGTCCAGCCGGTCGGTTTCCCACAGGCTCCATTGCCACATCAGGGCTTCGTTCTTCGGGTCCGACGGATACAGCGGGCTGGCGTGCTTCTTCGCCAGATACATGTTGATCGCCATGGATTCGGACAGGACGAAGCCGTCGTCGTCGATCACCGGCACCCTGCCATTGCCGTTCAGCCCCAGGAACTCGGGCGTCCTGGTGCCAGGGGACCGCGGGGCCAGGTCCTGATGCTGGTAGGTCAGGCCCAGTTCCGCCGCCATCCAGATCGTGCGCACCGTCCGCGACCGCGCGGACCCATAAACCTGCAACATGCCGTCGTCTCCCCTTGTTCAAGTCGGCGGGAGTTTGCCCTTGCCGCCACGGCTTCGTCCAGCCTTCTACAAGCGGTCCCGGTGGGCGACCATCGCCGCAAAGAAGAAGCTGAAGGATACGAAATTCGCATCCTGTGGGGGTTATGCCGCGGGCGTTTGCCGACCTGGCGGATGGAGGCTCAGACCCATCCGTTCGGCCCGCCGGACCTCGGTTTCCGAACTGGACATTGTCATGGGAGGCGCAGGAGGTGTTCATGCGGGAAGCCGCCGGATTCTCCGCCCTGATCAATGGCCCGCTGTCTGACGCGTGGGATATCAAGGCGATGAAGCCTTGGTTCCCGAAGATGGCGGACTATATCAACCTTCAGGCCGCCTGGGTGGACCAGTGGAACAAGGCCAGTATCTACCGGCAATGACCAAGGCGATCACGGCATGGGTGGCATGACCTGGGCGTCCACGCCTACGCTGGGCACGACCACCGCAGTCCCCATCACGGCAGTCCCCATCACGGCAGCCCCCATCACGGCGGTGATCGGGGCGCACACGGCGAATCCGCAGAAGGACGCGGCACCCAACATCGAATGAAGGAGCGCGTTATGCCCCAGTGGGACAAGGCCATGGACAAAACCGAAGACCTCGCGGCCCAGGTCGCACGCCTGCAAGCGCAGGTGGACGCCTTGATGGGTGCCCCGGTGGCACCGGACCTGGCCGGTTTCGTAGGCCGAGCGGAAGCGGCCATGGCGGATGCGGGGGGAGCGCTGCGGGAGGAGGCGTCGGCGATCTGCGAGCATGTGCGCAACCGGCCATTGATCTCATTGGCGATTGCCGCTGGCATTGGTTGGGTCATCGGACGGGCGATGCGCTAGCCCATGGCGCCCATGGAACTGGCCCGCATCGCAGCGGAGGCAGAATCCGTCCGCCTGCGAGGGCGTGCCAAACGCGCGGTCGGTCAGATCATCGCGGTCCTGGTGGGATTGGCGTTTCTGCTGAGTGCCATCGGGTTCCTGCATGCCGCGGTATGGCTTTGGCTGCGGGAGGCGCTGGGCTGGACCGGGTATGCGGCGTCGGCGATCCTGGCGGCGGGCGATCTGGTCATCGCGGGACTGCTGGCGGGCATGGCCGCTCGGTCCTCGCCCAGCCAGGTGGAACGCGATGCGCGCCAGGTCCGCGACCGCGCCTGGCATGGCATCCGCGATTCCATGGTACTAGGGACGTTTGTGCGGCCGGCGTTTCGTCTGCTGATCGGCGTGATTCGGCGCTGGCGAGGGTCTTGATTGGCGCCTGTCGCGCGATCCGTTGGCGGGGCGGCTGCAAACGGAGTAGCGGCGCGTCGGTCAATATTTCTCACGGTTGGATCAGTTGGTCACGCGGGCCTTCCTGACGGCGGCGAGGCGCAAGGCGTAGTCGATGGCCTCGATCAGGCTGTCCTCGTTGGCGATGCCCTGGCCGGCGATGTCGAAGGCGGTGCCGTGATCGACCGATGTGCGGATGATCGGCAGCCCCAAGGTGATGTTGACGCCGGACAAGGCCTGCCATTTGCCGGTGACCGGGTCGATATTGAAGCCCAGCAGCTTGACCGGGATGTGGCCCTGGTCGTGATACATCGCGACCACCGCGTCATACTGGCGTGCCCGCAGCTTCACGAACACGGTGTCTCCCGGCACCGGTCCGCTGATATCCATCCCCTCCGCGCGACATTGCGCGATGACCGGGGTGCTGACCTGAATATCCTGCTGGCCGAACAGCCCGCCCTCGCCCGCATGCGGGTTGAGCGCCGCGACGGCGATCCGTGGCGTCTCGATGCCGAGATCCAGCATGGCCTGGTGCGTGATGTCGATCGTGCGGCGCAACCGTTCCGGGGTCAGCAGTTTCGGCACATCCTCCAGCGCCACATGCGTCGTGACATGGGTCACCCGCATATCGCCATGCGCCAGCAGCATGATGGAGCTTTTGGTGCCGGTCAGCGCCGCCAGCATGTCGGTATGGCCGGCATATTTGTAGCCGGCGAGGTTCAGCGCTTCCTTGTTCAGTGGCGCCGTGACGATCGCGTCGATCTGTCCCTGTTGTGCCATGGCGACGGCTCGTTCGACCGCCAGGTAGGAAAAACGGCCGGCCTCCGACGCCATCACACCGATCGCGATCGGGGCCTTTTCCTCTCCGGCGGACAACATGGCCAATGGCGCGTCGCCATCGCCTGCGTCCGGAATGTCCAGCGTTTCCCCCAGTTGCGCGCGCGCCGTATGCAAAGCCGAACGGTGGCCGATGACGAGAAGTTGAAGTTCTCCGGCGTCGATGCGCGGCTTAAGGCGGCGACAGGCCTTGACGATGATTTCCGGCCCGACGCCGGCCGGATCGCCCATGGTAATTCCCAGACGGGGGGTGATGCCCAGACGGGGGGTGATGCCCAGACGGGGGGTAATTCCCAGACGGGGGGTGATGCCCAGCCGAGGCGTGGTGCTCACAGCACGTCCGCCACGGCATCGCGGTAGCGCTGCTGCACGGCCAGATGATCGGCAACCGATTTGCCGGCGATCCGCCGGTGGTGACGGCGGTTGAAGGTGTTGGTCAGGGTCAGATGCGTGGCGCCCGCCTGCTTCCAGAACCGCGCTTCTTCCCGCCAGTCCTTCTCGGTGCCGGCGCCGCCCGACGTCCAGACCTCGATCCCGACAGCGTCGGCCGAGCGTCCGGCTTCGGCGGTGAGATGGCGGAGCTTGGCGAATTCGGCGAGGGCCGCGTCGCCGGGCGGGTAGGCGTTCATGATCCAGCCATCGCCCAGGCGCGCGATGCGGTCCAGGGTCTGTTCCACATGGCCGCCGAACCAGACCGGCACGCGGCGATTGACCGGCAGGGGATTGATCCCGGCATCCTCGATCGTGTGCCAGCGGCCTTTGAACGTCACATGCGGGTCGGCCCACAGCTTCTGCATCACCTCCACCTGTTCGGCCGACCGGCGGCCGCGGTTGGAGAAGGTTTCGTTCAGACCGGTAAACTCAACCGGGTTCCAGCCGACGCCGACGCCCAGCCGGAAGCGCCCGCCGCAGAGCACGTCGAGGGAGGCGGCCTGCTTGGCGACCAGCACCGCCTGGCGCTGCGCCAGGATCAGCACCTGGGTGGAGAATTCGGTGGTCTCGCGGCAGATCCCGGCCAGATAGGCGAAACAGACGAACGGATCGTGGAACAGGTCGGCGGATGTGTTGCGATCGCCCCAGTCCGGCCGGGTGGCGACATTCACCCCCAGCACGTGGTCGGCGAGGCCCAGATTGGTGTAGCCCTGCGCCTCGGTCGCCTGCGCGAAGTCACGCAGCAGGCCCGGATCGCCGCCGATGTCGTGCAGCGGAAGCATGACGCCCAGTCGCATGGTCCGTGTCCTTTTGGTGGGTTGGCCCGTGTGTAAAGGAATGTCGCATCCGGCCGCTATGCCAGCGCAGTAGCGTCGATCTGCTGGCGACCGGCGTGGTCAATCCGTCGATCGAAGCGTGTTGGCTTCCAGGGCGTCGCGCAGCATCCCCTCGATCGGAGCGGCCTTGCGCGCGGTCAGGTCCATCAGAACCATCACCGATTCCGCCGTCGCGGCACAGGCATCGTCCTGGAAGATCGCCTGAGCCAGGCGGAACGATGTGCGCCCGATGCTGATGATGGCGGTGCCGATCTCGACCTCGCCGCCCCAGTGCATCTCCGCCCGGAAATCCAGGGCCAGACGCACGATGGCAAACCCGTGGCCGGGCGGTGCCAGCGGGGCCTTCGGGTCCAGCAGGAAGGTGATGCGCCCGGTTTCCAGGAAGGTGGAAAAGACGGCGTTGTTCAGATGCCCGTTGCTGTCGGCATCGCCATAACGCGCGGTGTCGCGGGCCCAGAGCGGATAGGCGGAGCGTTGGATCAGTCTGCGAGGATCGTTCATGGCGGCAGGATACCGGTTGATCGCACGGATGGAAACGCGATGACATTTGAAGCGGTGGCAGCCGACTTGTAGGGTTCTCGCACCGGCGCAACGAAGCGCCGACGGGATGGGAGCCTTCGTTCCGGTTCCTGCGGTAGGCGGGTCGCAACAATAATGCCAGTTAGCGTGTCGCCTGCGCATACCGTCATGGTGGGCGCAGGCGCACCATCTCCACGACTTTGGTGATGTCAACACCGCCAGTCGTGGATGGCGGGTCTGCACACGTCATGACGCGGAGAGACCGGCGTCCACCATCGAATGGAGCAGTTGTTGTTTCGCGTCGCGTTAGACCGGTCGCGGCCCGCGCGTCGGGGTTGGCCCGGTTCCCGGGCGTGTCGACGGGCCGCCGTGTCCGCCTTTCAGCGTCACCCCACCCGGACCAACCGGTGCTGCTTGCGTCCGGCGGACAGCTTGATCGCGCCGTCTCGCAGGTCTGCCAGCGAGATCACCTGGCCTTCCTCCGTCACCGGCGCGTCGTTTACCCGCGCCCCACCGCCCCGGATCAGCCGGCGTGCCTCCCCATTGGTCGCGGCCAGACCGGCCAAAGTGAACAACCGGAACGCCGGCACGCCCGCTTCCAACTCCCCCCGAGGCACATCCACCCCCGGCAGCGTATCCGCGGCCTCGCCTTCCTCGAACGCGCGCCTGGCGGTTTCGGCGGCCTGGGCGGCGGCCTCGGCACCGTGGCACAGGGAAGTCGCCTCGGTCGCGAGGATCTTCTTCGCCTCGTTGATCTCCGCCCCGCCCAGGGCTTCCAGGCGCGCGATCTCGGCCAGCGGAAGGTCGGTGAACAGGCGCATGAAGCGCCCGACATCGGCGTCTTCCGTGTTGCGCCAGAACTGCCAGTAGTCATAGGCGGACAGCCGGTCGGCGGTCAGCCACACGGCCCCCTGCGCGGTCTTGCCCATCTTGGCGCCGGACGCCGTGGTGATCAGCGGCGTGGTCAGGCCGTAGACGGTTTTCGCATCCGTCCGCCGGGTCAGCTCGATCCCGGATACGATGTTGCCCCACTGGTCGGACCCGCCGATCTGCAACGTCACCCCATGGCGGCGATGCAGCTCACGGAAATCGTAGCTCTGCAGGATCATGTAGTTGAATTCGAGGAAGGTCAGGGAGTGCTCCCGCTCCAACCGCAGTTTGACCGAGTCAAACCCAAGCATCCGGCTGACCGAAAAATGCACGCCGACATCGCGCAACAGTTCGATATACCCCAGCCGGTCGAGCCAATCCGCGTTGTTGACCATGAAAGATTCGGAGCGGCCCTCGCCGAAGCGCAGGAAAGGGCCGAAGCAGCGGCGGATGCCGTCCATGTTGGCGGCGATGATCGCGTCCGTCAGCAACTGGCGGGATTCGTCGCGTCCGGACGGATCGCCGATGCGCGTGGTGCCGCCGCCCATCAGCACGACCGGCTTGTGGCCGTGCTTTTGCAACAGGCGCAGGATCATGATCTGCACCAGGCTGCCGACATGCAGGCTGTCGGCGGTGCAGTCGAAGCCGATATAGGCGGAAATCGGGCCGTCCCGCATCGCGGCGCTCAACGCATCGGTGTCGGTGCATTGGAAGACGAAGCCGCGTTCGGTGGCTTCGGTGATGAAGTCGCTGCTCGCCATGGCGCCAGACCCTGTGTATCCGAGGGCGGCTTCACTAGCAGAGCTTCACGGGCAGAGACAGGGGCAGCGGCCAATGCCGAGAGTGATCGGGTTGATGAGCGGCACGTCGTTGGACGGGGTGGACGCGGCCTGGCTGGATACCGACGGCGTCAAGTTGACCCGGTTCGGTCCTAGTCTGACGATCCCGTACGACGACCGGCTGCGGCAGGACTTGCGCGACATTCTGGATCGCGCGCCGACCTTGGACCCCGACGACCGGCGGCTGAAGACCGCGGTTGCCCGCCTGACGGAATACCATGTGCGTGCCGTCAGCGACCTGGATTGCCCCGCCGATCTGATCGGCTTTCATGGCCAGACCATTCTGCATCAGCCGGATCGGCACCGGACCTGGCAGGTCGGCGACGCGCAAGAACTGGCCTGGCGCACCGGCCTTCCGGTCGCCTACGATTTCCGCTCGGCCGATGTCGCGGCGGGAGGGCAGGGGGCGCCGCTGGTGCCGGTGTTTCACGCGGCCCTGGCCGCCGATCTGCCGAAGCCGTTGGCGGTGCTGAATATCGGAGGGGTGGCGAACGTCACCTGGATCGGCGCGGACGGCACCCTGGTTGCCTGCGACACCGGCCCGGGGAATGGTCCGCTGGACGATTGGACGGCGCGCCATACCGGCGCGGCATATGACCGAGATGGAGCCTTGGCGCGGGCCGGTCAGGCGGACGCGGCGGTGCTGGCACGATTGCTCGCCGCCCCCTATTTTGCTCGCCTGGCGCCAAAATCCCTGGACCGGCTGGATTTCGCGGCGGCTTTGGCGGCCAGCGGTCTGGACGCGCTGTCACCTTCCGACGGGGCCGCCACGTTGGTCGCCTTCACCGCGGCCGCGGTCGCGACCTGCCGGTTTCCCGCCCCGCCCAGGCAATGGTTGGTCGCCGGCGGCGGCCGGCACAACCCCGCGATCATGGCAGAACTGCGCGTTCGGCTGGGCGTGCCGGTCGATCCGGTCGAAAGCCTGGGATGGGACGGCGACGCCGTGGAGGCGCAATGCTTCGCCTTCCTGGCCGCAAGGGTGGTCGCGGGCCTGCCATTGAGCTTTCCGGGCACGACGGGGGTGGGGACGCCGTTGCCGGGCGGGCGGATCGTCACCCCGGACGGTTGACGGATCGCGCCCTTTTTGCCGCGATTGCCGGGCTCTGCCCCGCAAGCCGCGCGTCAACGGTCGGGGGCGGGTTGCCGGGTCATGCCTGGCGATGGCGTTAAGGGGATGGTGCCGGTCAATGGCCAGGGCCGTCGATACGACGCGCCATCCAAACGCGAAAAGGGGCGGCAAGCCCCGCGGCGCCGCCCCATTTTCACCAATCGGCGACACTCAGTCCGCGGCGAGCGCCATCTGACGGCGTGAGATCGCCTTGCCGCAATGGTCTTCGACCGCCTCGGCCACCTGTTCCGCGTGTTGGGCGAAAACGTGATCCGCGCCACTGAACACGCGATAATCCACGTGTACATTCTTTTGCGTGTTCAGCTTGTCGACCAGCTTCCGGACGGCGGGCTCGGGCACCAGTTCATCGGTGTCGCCATGCAGCATCAGACCGCCACAGGGACAAGGTGCCAGGAAGCCGAAATCATAGTGATTGGCGGGCGGCGCGACGCTGACCCAACCCGAAATTTCCGGGCGGCGCATCAGCAGTTGCATGCCGATGAAGGCGCCGAAGGAATACCCGGCGATCCACAATCCGCCATGGTTGGGATTGACCGCCTGCATCCAATCCAACGCCGCCGCGGCATCGCCGATTTCGCCGATCCCGCCATCGTAGCGGCCCTGGCTGCGGCCGACGCCACGAAAATTGAACCGCATCACCGAACAGCCCAGCTTCTGAAAAGACTGGTACATCGAGTAGGTGATCCGATTGTTCATCGTCCCACCATGCAACGGATGGGGATGAAGGATCAGCGCGACGGGCGCGCCGCTCTCCTTCGAGTGGTGGTAACGACCTTCGAGACGGCCGTCTGGGCCGGCAAACATTACCTCGGGCATGGCTATTCGAAACCTGTTTCCTGTCGCATCCAGCGGTACTTGAGACGGAGCCCCCGTGACCCAGCCCGTCCGCCGGCCCTGTCCGCGCTTACCCAGCACGCTTCCGTGAGGTCAAGCGGGTCGATCGTCAGATAAGGACGCGCCCTGCCCCGGTCTGGCCGGAGGCTGCGTCCGAGGTAGGTATTCTTGACCTGCGCAGTCGGAAATAATAGTCTGCGTCCATGTCTTGCATCGTCTGGGCTTTATGCCTTCCCCTCCCCCTTCGATCGGAACGTCCGATTGAATGGGCCTCCCGGCAGGCTTCCTACCGCTCGGCGAGGCGGACTATAGGACAGACTAACCGAATTTTCATAATGGAAATGTAGCATGGCTTTCATGTTCCTGCGTGAGACCGTCCGGACATATCGAGAGCGCGATCCGGCCGCTCGGTCCAACCTTGAAGTTCTCCTCTGCTATCCCGGCGTGCATGCGGTTATTTGGCATAAATTATCCCATGCGCTGTGGCGACACAAATTTTATCTTTTGGGTCGATTTTCATCACATATTGCGCGTTTTTTGACCGGGATCGAAATCCATCCCGCCGCGATCCTCGGCCGCAGGCTGGTCATCGATCACGGAATGGGAGTCGTGATCGGCGAAACGGCGGAAATCGGCGACGATTGCTATCTGTATCATCAGGTCACCCTCGGCGTGGCCCGCACCAGCGGCGGCAAGCGCCACCCGACGGTCGGCAACAACGTGATCATCGGCGCCGGCGCCAAGGTGCTCGGCCCCATCACCGTGGGCGACAATGCGCGAGTCGGCTCCAACGCCGTGGTGGTCGATCACGTCCCCGCCGATACCACGGTCGTCGGCGTGCCCGCCCGTCCGGTCGATCGCAAGGTCCCGCGCCGCCAACCCGGGTTCGACCCGTACGGGATGCCGTGCGATGACAGCCTTGATCCGTTGCTGCGAGACCTGGAAGGGCTGCGCGCCGAACTGGCCGTGGTCGAGGCCAGGGTGGCTCGGCTGACGGAAAATGCGCCTCGGGCGCGTGAAACCGCGGCGGAATAGACATGCATCTGTCAACCAAGGGCCGCTATGCGGTCATGGCGATGGTCGATCTGGCCACGCGCCAAACCATCGGCTGCGAATGCGGCCCAATCTGCCTGGCTGAAATCGCGACAAGGCAGCAACTCAGCCAATCTTACCTGGAGCAGTTGTTCGGGAAGTTACGCCGAGCGGGGCTGGTGGCGTCGGCGAGGGGGCCGGGGGGAGGGTATCGGCTGGCCCGTGGGTCCGACCAGATTGCCATCGCCGATATCGTCGCCGCCGTGGATGAACCGATCCATGCCACACGCTGTGAGCGTGGCAGCGGCGGATGCCTCGCCGGCCCTGCCCGCGACGGCGCCCATGAGCAATGCCAGACGCACGACCTTTGGTTCGAACTCGGCCGGCAGATCCAGCTTTTCCTGACCGCGGTCACCTTGGCGGATGTGATTGCCGGCCAGGTGGCGGGGCGGGCGGTGGTGTTGCCAACCACGAAAACGGACAAGCTGGCGGCGGAGTGAGATGCATTACCTCGACGCCAATGCCAGCGAACCGCCGCGACCGGAGGCTCGGGCCGCGCTGTTGCGTGCGTTGGATGTCACCGGCAACCCATCGTCGGTGCATGGCCCCGGGCGAACCGCTCGCCGGTGGTTGGAAGACGCACGGGAAGCGCTGGCCCGACGCTTCGGTGGCCGTCCGGAAGACCTGATTTTCACCTCGGGCGGGACAGAGGCCGACGCGCTGGCCTTGCACGCGTTGGGTGCCGGCCGGCGGCTGATCGTCAGCGCGGTCGAACACGATGCCATCCGCGCGGTCGCTGGGTCTGGCGCCGCATCGGGCCGTAATGTCGTGATGCTGCGCGTCGATGCCGCCGGCGTCGCCGATCTGGGCCAGTTGGAAGCCTTGCTGCGCGACTGCCCGCCTGCCCTGGTCTGCCTCATGCTGGCGAACAACGAGACGGGCACGATCCAGCCGATCGCCGCGGCCGCCGCTCTTTGTCGCCATCACGGGGCGTTGCTGCATGTCGACGCGGTGCAGGCGGCGGGGCGGATCGATGTCGATATCGCAGCGCTCGGGGCGCACGCGCTGGCTTTGTCCTCCCACAAGCTGGGCGGCCCGACGGGGGCGGGTGCTTTGCTGTTGGCCTCTGATGCACCGCCTGTCGCCGCGCTGATCGTCGGGGGCGGGCAGGAGCGTGGGCGTCGGGGCGGCACCCCGCCGGTTGCCGTGATCGCCGGATTCGCCGCCGCGGCCTGCGCTGCTCCGATATCCACCGAACTGGCCGTATTGCGCGATGCCGCCGAACGCGCGGCCGTGTCATGCGGTGCGATCGTCTGCGGCGCCGGGGTGGAGCGCTTGCCCAACACCACGTCCCTGGCGTTGCCCGGGGTGCGGGCGGACGCCCAGGTCATGGCGCTGGATCTTGCCGGCATCGCGGTCAGTGCCGGGGCGGCATGCTCTTCCGGCAAGGTCGCATCCAGTCATGTGCTGACCGCGATGGGGCTCGGTGCCCTGGCTGGCCAGGCGATCCGCGTCTCGCTGCCCTGGAATGCGACACGGGCCGACGTCGATGCCTTCATCTCCGCGTACCAGCGCATGGCGGATAGACTCCGTTCGACGCTGGTGCCACATGCCGCCTGAGACCAGATAACGGCCATGATCGAAGCTCCATCCCGCCCGAACCGCCCGGTCTACCTGGACAACCAGGCCACCACCCGGTGCGATCCGCGCGTGCTCGCCGCCATGCTGCCCTGGTTCACCGAGCAGTACGGCAATCCGCACAGCGCCGAACACATCATGGGGACCACGGCCGAAGTCGCGGTGGAGGACGCGCGTGCCCATGTCGCCGCCCTGCTGGGTGCCGGCACGCAGGAGATCGTGTTCACCTCCGGTGCCACCGAAAGCAACAACATCGCCATCAAGGGCGCCGCTCGGCATGCCAAGCGGATGGGCGATGCGCGTCGCCGCATCGTCACGGTCGGGACCGAGCACAAATGTGTCCTTGAAGCGGTCGCCGACCTGGAGGAGGAAGGCTTCGAGCCGGTGTTCCTGCCGGTCCGCGCCGACGGACTGCTGGACCCGGATGTGCTGCGCCAGGCGCTGACCGTGCCGACCCTGCTGGTCAGCGTCATGGCGGTTAACAACGAAATCGGCGTGGTGCAGGATATTCAGGCGCTGGCCGCGATCGCCAAGGAGGCCGGCGCGCTGTTCCACTCGGACCTTGCCCAGGCGACCGGGAAAATCCCGCTGGACCTGTCCGGGTGGCGGGTCGATCTGGCCTCGGTCAGCGGTCACAAACTGTATGGTCCAAAGGGCGTGGGTGCCCTGTTCGTGCGCCGCCGGCCGCGCGTTCGCCTTGTGCCGCTGTTTTCTGGGGGCGGGCAGGAACGCGGGTTGCGCTCTGGCACCTTGCCCGCACCGCTGATCGTCGGGCTGGGTGAGGCGTGCCGGCTGGCGGCGGCTGAAATGGCGGACGAAGCGGTCCGGATCGCCGCCCTGCGCGCCGATCTGCTGAACCGGTTGCGCGCCGCCATCCCGGGCATCGTGCTGAATGGCAGCCCGGACCACCGCATCCCGGGCAATCTCAACCTGACGTTCCCCACCGCCACCGCGGCCGATCTGATGGCGGCCAACCCGGATCTGTGCGTTTCGACCGGCTCTGCCTGTTCGTCCGCCGAGGTGGAGCCATCCTATGTCCTGAAGGCGCTCGCCCTGTCCGATGAGGCCGCGTCACGCAGCTTGCGGATCGGGATCGGACGCTTTACCTCCCCGGCCGATATCGAATTCGCGGTCGCCGCGCTGGCCGCCGCGCATTCCACCGCTCGTTCTACCGCTCATGCTACCCCTGCGACCGCCGCGTTGGCCGGTCGCCCGGCCGAGGTCTGATCCGTATGCCTAAAATGACCTTTATCGACCGTGACGGCTCGCGCCGAGAGGTTGACGCGCCGCTCGGGCTTTCCGTGCTGGAGATCGCTCACAAGCACAATGTCGATATCGAGGGCGCGTGCGAAGGCTCGCTGGCCTGTTCCACCTGCCATGTCGTCGTGGATGGGGCCTGGTTCAAGAAGCTCTCGGAACCGACCGAGGATGAGGAGGACATGCTGGACCTGGCGTTCGGCCTGACCGAAACGTCCCGGCTGGGATGCCAGATCGTGATGACCGATGCGCTGGACGGGCTGGTGGTGAAGCTGCCCGCCGCGACGCGCAACGCGATGGGGTGACGGGAATGCTTCCCTCATGAGGGTCGTTGTCGCCATGTCCGGGGGCGTGGACAGCAGCGTCGTCGCCGGATTGCTGCACGAGGCCGGACACGAGGTCATCGGCGTCACCTTGCAACTGTACGACCATGGCGTCGCCACCGGCCGCAAAGGGTCTTGCTGCGCCGGTCAGGACATCCATGACGCGCGTCGGGTCGCCGATCGTCTGGGCATCGCGCATTACGTGATCGACGCCGAGGACCGGTTCGCGCGCGCGGTCATCGCCGATTTCGCGGACAGCTACGCGGCGGGGCAGACTCCAATTCCATGCGTCCGCTGCAACCAGACGGTGAAGTTCACCGATCTGACCGCTCTGGCGCGCGGCCTGGACGCCGAACGGCTGGCAACCGGGCATTACGTGCGCCGGGTGGACGGCCCAGGTGGGGCGGAATTGCACCGGGCGGCCGATCCGGCACGGGATCAGAGCTGGTTCCTGTTCGCGACGACCCAGGCGCAGTTGGACTTTTGCCTGTTTCCGCTGGGCGGGATGCCGGACAAGCGAGTGGTGCGCGATGTGGCGGACCGGCTGGGCCTGGCGGTGGCGGATAAGCCGGACAGCCAGGACATCTGCTTCGTTCCGACCGGCACCTACATGGATGTCGTCGGCAAGCTGCGCCCGGATGCCCTGGAGGCGGGTGAGATCGTCAACGCCGACGGGGACGTCCTGGGCCGCCATGACGGCATCGCGCGCTACACGGTGGGGCAAGGCAAGCGGCTTGGTCCCGCGGCGATGGTGGCCGGGGAGCGCCAGATCGTGATCGCAACCGAGCCAGGACGCCGTCGGATCGTGGTCGGGCCGCGCGGGTCTGGGACCAGAACGGTGCGCTTGCGGGAGGTGAACTGGCTTGTCGCGCCGCCGGCGGACGGATTGCGCTGCACTGTGAAGCTGCGGGCGCGGGATTCTCAGCACCCGGCTTTGGTGCGGGTTTCCGAGGGTTCTGCGTCCGGATCGGCGGAGGTTTTGCTGGATGAGCCGGCTTTGCCCGCGCCCGGGCAGGCCTGTGTGTTCTATGATGGGGACCGGGTTCTTGGCGGCGGATTCATTCGGGGTTCGGAAGTCGGTTGACGGGGCGGGGGAGGGCTAGTATCTCCCGCGCCTCCGAAGGATGGCGGCGTAGCTCAGCGGTAGAGCAGGGGAATCATAATCCCTTGGTCGGCGGTTCAAATCCGTCCGCCGCTACCATCTTTTCACGGGGTTACGAGACCCGGCGCCGTTCCGGCGCTCCGTCCGGAAAATCCAGGGCTTCACCGACGGCGGGACACGATGGGACGCTTAGGCGCTATCCTGAACTGCCGTTGGCTCGGTCGCTTCTCGTCTCGCCGCTCTCGCACCCTCGCCAATCCGCGGTCTCGCCCGTGGAAATCGCGAATGGATTCGTCGCGCGTCCGACTTTTTGTCACACTCCCTGCAAATTGCAGGCAACGATGAAGGTTGCAATCGCGCTGGATTGACCTGTCAGCATTGCTTACAATCGCATCAATGCTGATAGAGGCGGTTCCATGGCGAGCATCACCATTCGCAATTTGGACGACTCGATGAAATCCCGTCTGCGCATTCAGGCGGCCGTTCATGGCCGCTCGATGGAGGAGGAGGCGCGCGACATTCTGCGATCGTCACTCAACCAGGAGCCGGCCGAACCAAAGAACCTTGGCACGGCGATCAATGCCCTGTTCAAACCCTTCGGGGGGTTTGACTTGCCGGAGGTGCCGCGCAAGCCGATGCGCGAGCCACCGACCTTCAGCGAATGATCCTTCTCGACACCAACGTCGTCTCTGAACTCATGAAAGGAGCCCCCGAGCCCTCGGTCATGGTCTGGATCAACGCACGCCCTGCCGCGACCGTGTTCCTTTCCGCCGTGACCCAGGCCGAAATCCTCTATGGCATAGCCTTGGTGCCGGAAGGAAAGCGGCGGGACGGGTTGGCGCGGGCGGCGCGCACCGCGTTCGAGACTTACTTTCGTGGGCGAATTCTGCCCTTCGACTCCGAAGCCGCCGAGGTATTCGCCGCGCTGGCCTCCAGTCGCCGCCAGGCCGGCCGGCCGATTTCGCAGGCGGACGCCCAGATTGCCGCGATTGCCCGGTCCCGCGGTGCGGCTCTTGCCACCCGCAACGTGCCGGATTTCGAGGGATGCGGGATCGACATCGTCGATCCTTGGAGTGCGCCGCCGTGACGCCGCTGTCATTGCGAGCGCAGCGAAGCAATCCAGGGCAACCAACAAGACCGATGACGTCAGGACTCTGGATTGCTTCGCCGCGCTCGCAATGACAGCGGTCGTTGTCGCCATGGGTCACTGTTTCGGTCGGTGGGGCCAGACAACATAACCCCTTGGTCGGCGGTTCAAATCCGTCCGCCGCACCCGTCCGCGGCATCCGATAATCCTGCCTGATCCAGGATGATCGACCGCATCCCAGGGTCGTCGCCAACGAAGCCAAGGTCGGCTATCCCGGCAACCCGCAGGGCATTTTCCGCGCCAATGATGTCGGCCATGTCGTTGCGGGCATGACGGCCGAAGTGAGCGAACAGCCCCACGACCGCAACCGGATGCTCTCGCGCCGCGGCCAGGACATCGGGGGCGAACGGCGCTTCCTCCAGGAAGGCGACCTGGACGGCGGCAAAGCACCCCCGCTCGGTCAGCCACCTGGCGTGCGTATGTGTGGCCGTGAGGCGGCCGGGCGCACGGGCGGACCCGTGTCCCACCAGGACGATCGACAGGCTTGCGGGAGCTAGGCAAGCGGTTTGGCACCAAGCCAGAACGCGGCGCTCGATCAGGGGGGGCAGACCGGCATGCACTCCGACTGGCGGGCCGAAGTGCAAGCTCCGCCCGGCTGCCACGGCGTTCACCGCGCGAGGCACCGCGATCCGGGAAAAATATCCGTCCTCCATGAAGAACGGGACCACGTGGACGCGTTCGGCCGTCAGGGTCGCGAGAGCGGTCTCGACCGAGGGCGTGCCGTTCAGCAATCCGACCGCGACCTGATCGACCTGCCCGACCAACCGCAGGGCGTCGGCATGGGCGATCAGCCCGTCCGCCGCGTCCGGGTGACGGGCCGATCCGTGGCCGATCAGCAGCAATGCGGTGGGGACGGACGAAGCTCTAGTGGGCCGAGTCATTGATGATGGTGGGATCGCGGCATGACGGTGGGATGGATGCGTGCCACGATCTTCTCAAAATCAACGACTTGGACCACTAAGCGACGTGGACTCCTAGTAACCGCTGCCGGGACGCGCTTCGGTTTCCTCGGCCGGGAAGTTGCACTCCACCGCGACGCCGTCGGGATCGAGATAGAAAAGCTGCGTCATGTTCATGCGCGGCAGAACCCGCTCGTCGAACTTCAGGCCGCGGCTGTTCAGAGTCTCCCGCATGTCCTTCAGGCCGACGCAGGAGAACGCGATATGGTCCAGCCGCCCGGTCTTGGCGGGATAGGACGGGCCGTCCGGAATGACCGGGTCGATGGCGCGGTAGCCCAGCAGGTGCACGGTCGGGATGCCGCCGCAATACAGCCAGTAGCCGGGGAAGCCCAAGGGCGGACGGTCGCCGACGGTCAGGCCGACCACGTCGCAATAGAAGTTCTTGGTCGCTTCCAGGTCGCGGGTCATGATCGTGTAGTGGTTCAGGGACTGGGCTGGCATGGTGTGGTCTCCCTTCATTAAGGCGTTTCAGAAAGCGTTTTCCGGGGTCAGGCCGAGCATGATCTGGCCGACGGTTTCGAAGTGAAGTTGGCGTCCTTGGGCCTGTTGCGCAACCGTGTGCATGTCGCGCAGGCGGCGCTCGAAGGGGCCTTCCTCGAACACGGCGACGGAACCGGCGGCGTGGTACAGCGTGTTCACCGCTTCGCGTGCCTGCTGGATGGCCCAGGTCGAGGCCAGGCGCATGGTCATCCGGTGGTTTGGGGTCATCTCACCGTGCTGTTCGACATGCGCCCAGGCGGCTTCCAGCGTGTTGTGCAGGAAGGCGCGGGCCGAGTGCCAGCGGGCTTCCGACTGGGCCAGTTGCGACTGCACGACGTTGTTTTCCCGCATCGGCCGGGTGGCGCCACGAGCGGTCTTGTTGGACGGCAGGGCCAGGAACGCGTCGATCAGACCACGGGCGATTCCTAGGCCTACTCCGGCGAACCCGGCGGAATAGAGCTGGCCGCTGGTGAAGCGATACAGCAGCCCGTCCTGGCGCCGGAAGCGGGGATTATCGCGGTGCATGACGTAGGCGTTCGGCACGAACAGGTTTTCGACCACGTATTGGTTGCTGGCCGTCCCGCGCAGCCCGACCGTGTGCCAGATGTCTTCCATGGTGGCGCTGGATTTCGGGAACAGGAAGGTCAGCAGCTCCCCGGTGCCGGTGACATTGATATGCGCCCCGAGCCAGGACGCGTTCTGGGAGCCGGAGGCGAAGCGCCAGGTGCCGGAGATGCGATATCCGCCGTCAACCGGATGGGCCGAGACGGGATTGGGCCCGGGCCATCCCGGTCCCCAGGCCAGGATGCCGTCGCGCGGGCCGAACATGGTGCGTGCGACATCCGGGTCCAGATAGGAAGCGGACATCGAACATCCGTTGCCCTGGCAGGTGACCCAGCCAACCGAGGCATCGCTGCTCGCCAGGGCTTCCGTCACCTGGCAGAAAATCACCGGCGGCAATTCCATCCCACCCAGGAAGGACGGCTGCAGCATGCGGAAGAAGCCGCCATCCTTCAAAGCGTCGGAAACGGCTGGGGTGAGTTCGCGGCGGCGGTTGATCTCGGCGCCTTCGGCGGCGATCAGCGGCGCGAGGTCTCGGGCCCGTTGGATCTGGTCGTGCGACTTGTTCGTTGGGGCCGCGGTCATGGTGTCCTCGCGCACATGGCAGGGCGGAATGATAGACCCGCATGTGTTGGCGGGGAAATCCCTGGTTTTGGGCGGAAGCCCGAGAGCCTCAATCCGGCTCGGGCCGTCGCCCGGCGGCCACGGCGTTCAGCACCTCGATCTGGCGTGGCAGGCAGCGTTCCAGCGAATAGCGGCTGAGCGCGGTCCAGCGCGCCGCCTTGCGGACCTCGGCGACGGGCAGGCGCAATTGGACGGCGTCGACCACCCGGTCGGCGATCATGGAAGGGGAGAAGAAATCGACCAGGAAGCCGTTCTTGCCGTCCTCGATCACTTCCTCGACCGGCGGGGTGGCCGATCCGATCACGACGCAGCCGGCGGCCATCGCTTCCAGCATCGACCACGACAAGACAAAGGGTACGGTCAGATACACGTGCGCGGCGGAGACCCGCAGCAGGCGGAGGTAGTCGCCATAGGAAAGCCGGCCGAGGAAATGGACTCGCGTCGGATCGACCGCGACCTCCTCGCACATGACCGCACGCCAGGTTCGGCCGTCGCGCGGTGCCTTGCCGTAGCTGACCTCATCGCCGCCGACCACAACGACCTGGGCATCGGGCAGTCGGCGCAGGATCTCCGGCAGGGACCGCATGAAGGTCGGGAAGCCGCGATACGGTTCCAGGCCGCGGGCGACATAGGTCACCACCGGATCGCCGGGTTGCAGGGTCCGGCCATCGGGCAGCACGAACCGGGCCGCGGCATCGGGGCAGGCGGCGTTGGTGTCGATGCCGTCGAAGCGCACCGATATCTTGTCCTGGTAGGCCAGGGGGTGCTGGCGCTTCTGCCACGGCGTCGGGCTGATGCCCCAGTCGCAGGCCTCCAACGCCAGCAGCAGATGCGCGTTGCGCGTGCGGGTTACGCAGTTGGCCGAGAGGTCCTGCTGGTCCTCCGGATCGAAATTCACGTCGGCGCCATGCGTCCGGTAGTAGAATTCGCAATAATGCAGCAGCGGGACGTCGGGGAAGACTTCCTTCACATACAGCGACTCGCCCCAGCCTGGATGCGCCACGATCAGGTCGGGGCGGAAGCCGTTTGCAACCAGGGCATGGCAGGATCGCGCCACTTGCAATCCGTGCCGTACCGCCGTGTCGAGTGGCGTGAGGAACGGGTTCGCCGCCGGCAGGGCGCTGTCGGGCAGTTGGTAGGTCACCCGTCCGACCCCTGGGGGCGCGAAGTCCCGCCGCCGGCCGATACAGACCACGCGATGCTGTCCGGCTGTCGCGAAATGGTGGATCAGGTGGCGGAACTGCCCGGGCATGTTCTGGTGGATAAAGAGGATGTTCACGCGCCTCTGCTAGCATGGCGGTGGCCCTTCCGGCCACGGTCGCGCGGGTTCCATCGCCACGCGATCCCGGGCGCCACGCGCGCCACGCGATCCCGGGAAAGGCGAACAAGATGGGACATCTCTCAGTTTGGGATTGGCCGGGCCGCAACTATTTTGATACTGTTGCACACGTATCGCGCAATTGTCGCACCTATGGGGCGGCGGATCATTTGGCCGATCGGTCGAGGGGGCGGGGATGTCAGACAAGAAGTCGCAAAGCAAGAAGGGCAAGAGGCCGGATCGTGATGACGACGACGATGACGGTTCCTGCAACTTCGACTCCGGGCACCATGGCTTTGACATGGGCCAGATTGCGTTCATCAGGCTGGTCGACGCGCTGATCGAACATCCCAAACCACGGGTGGTCGCCGCGGGCCGCGATGGCGCGACCAGTGCGACCAGTGAGCTGTTCTGGACCTACACGCCGCGGGGTGGCCTGCACGTGGAGGCGCGGGCCGGCTTCATGGACACCCAGACGGGCAACGGCGGCTTCAGCCTGGATGTGGAGCGCGACGGATCCTGGCGGCTGGACTTCGGCGGATCGTCCAAGGTCATCGGTCGTGACGCGGACGGTAATGAATGCGATGACGGCCCCTCGACGCCGCCCCCGCCGCCCGCCGACAACGGCTACACGTTGCTGCAGGTGCTGGATGCCGACGGCAACCCGACGGTCGCGGCCGCTTCGTACGGTCCACCGGCGCACCACATGACCGTCGATGGCGGGATCACCTGGGACACCATCCAGGGTGGCATCGGCGCCTACATGATCGGCGGCAGCGGCACCGCGGGCGGTGGGCAGGACGGCAAGGGGAACTGCGCCATCTATACCCAGTCGCCCGGGTCCATCCTCGTCGATATGGAACATGGGGTCGGTTACGGTGGCAACGCGGAAAGCAACATCCTGGTCAATATGAACCAGGTGCGTGGCTCCCTGTTCAGCAACGTGCTGATCGGCGCCCATACCGGATCGGACATGAAAAGCGGCGGCGACAACAGCCTGATGATTTCCACCGGCGGCGACGGGTTTGAGATGCGGCCGGATGGGCGGGGCAACGTGATGGTTTCCACCGCCGGAGACGATTGGATTTTGTTCGACCCCAGCAAGGGATGGAGCCTGGGTGATGACAATATCATGCTGGGGTTTGACGGCCGAGCGGGCGGGGATTTTCTGGATTTGACGTTGCTGACGAAGGTGGGGGGAGCGCTTGGTTCCAATTTCCACACGGCGGCGGCGGCTGGCTATGATTCGGTGACCGGGCATGGCGATATCGACAACTATGTTCGCATCGTCGACAGCGTCGATGGCAGCCATGTGATGTTCAATGCCAGTGGCAATGTGGCGACCGCCGGTACGGAGATCCTGGCGCTCAAGTTCGCCCATGGGTTGGACGCGCAGACCTTGTTCGACAACGGCGGCATTCGGGCCTGATCGAACATACGCGGGCGATGGCACGGGGCGCCGGCGGCGGCGCCCCGCCTGCGAAAGCAGCTCCCTGCCCAATCCGCAAGCAATCATGAACGACAGGGTTAACCGCATGGAACCGGAACGATACCCCCGGAGTCCCGCATTGGTTCGTAACGAACCCCCCCCTTATCCGCGCCTGACCGGAACGGATTGCCCAAAGACCTGTACTTAAAGTGGAATCTTAAGAAGCCCGATAAATCGCGTTACATCAGAGTCTAAAAGGCCAATCTGAAAGTCGGATATGAGCTTTGGCGAAAAGCGCCAAAAGCCCGTTTTGCGCGAAATTAACCACTCGGGGTTTTTGTTAACCGTTGCCCAAAACCCAGGCAGAACACCGCCAACCGGAGGGTTTTGACCACAAAAACCCCGCATTTTCCATCGGAATCCACTTTTTACTTGCCTACGACACTGCGTCCGATCTAGAACAAAAAGCAAACATTCCACTGCTTCCCTTGTCCCAAGGATCCATGCACCATCCCGCTGCCACCCGCTTCGAACGTCAAAATCGCACACGAGCGGTCGAAAACGGCGCGATGAAAGCCTGGGCAAGGCCGAACCTGAGGAGGCGCGTGTCTCATTCGGCCATAATGGGCATTGCCGCCTCACGGCATTTGCGTTCGCCTGGAAACCCTCCGATAGTGTCGAAGATAACCAACGGATCACAGAAGCCGGAGGAGGGACGCCCATGACCTACCAAACCATCCAGGTGAAGCCTGTCACGCCGACCATCGGTGCCGAGATTTTCGGTATCGACCTCGGCAAGCCCCTGGGCAATCAGCAGTTCCAGGAAGTGCATGATGCGCTGATGGCCCATCAGGTGCTGTTCTTTCGCGACCAGAAGCTGACCCTGGACCAGCACAAGGCGTTCGGCCGGTTGTTTGGGGAATTGCACATCCATCCCAACACCAAGGGCCCCGAGGGTCATCCGGAAATTCTGCCGATCTATGCCGACGCCAACTCCAAGCGCGTCGCGGGCGAAAGGTGGCATTCGGACGTGTCATGCGACCCGGAGCCGCCGATGGGCTCGATCCTGAACCTGAAGACCATTCCGGAAACCGGCGGCGACACGCTGTTTTGCAGCATGTATGCGGCCTATGACGCGCTTTCGGCGCCGATGAAGGTGTTTCTGTCGGGCCTGACCGCGATTCATGATGGCGGGCCGAACTATAGCCGTACCAACAAGCTGATCGGGGCGAATGAGACAAAGACCTTCCCTCGCGCCGAACATCCGCTGATCCGCACCCATCCCGTCACCGGCCGTCAGGCGATCTTCGTCAACCCGGTCTTCACGGTTGGCATCAAGGACTTGCCGGAAGCCGAGGGCAAAGCCATCCTCGAATTCCTCTATGAGCATTGCGGCCGCCCGCACTGGCAGGTGCGTTTCCGTTGGCAGTCGGACAGTGTCGCGTTCTGGGACAATCGCTGCGTCCAGCATATCGCGATGTGGGACTATTTCCCGCAGGTCCGTGCTGGCTTCCGCGTGACCGTCAAGGGCGACAAGCCGTTCTATCGCGCGAGCCATTAAGCGGCGTCTGTAGCGCCTGGCTTCCTGGCATTAGGTATCGCCCGAAGAGAATTCTCCCCCTTCCTTTTGCGGTAGGGGGAGAGTTTTCTCCGACTGCGGGACGCGTCAATGCGGCAGGCCTTGTCGGCTGGGACCATCGTGGCGGCACCGCCCGCGACACGCGGACCCACCTGGCCAGCGACCCCCTGGCATGATTCCACCATGAAGACCCTCGCCCCCGCCGCCCGAAAGGACGATCGCCTGCTGCAGGCGATGGGGCTGATGGTCGTCTATGTCGGCCTGATCGTCTATGTGAATGCCGCCGGCAAGGTGATGGCCGAATCGTTCCATCCGTTCGAGGTCACCCTGTTCCGCCACGGCATCGCGTTCCTGTGGATGCTGCTGCTGTTCGCACCCCGCCATGGACCGCGAATCCTGGTGCCGAAACGTCCCGGCATCCAGATCCTGCGCGGGTTGTTCGGCATTTTCTCCTCCCTGGCCTATTTCACCGGACTGACCCAGCTCTCGCTCGCCACCGCCGCGGCAATCAGTTTCAGCGCGCCGCTGATTGTCGCCGCCCTTTCCGGGCCATTGCTGGGGGAGAAAGTGGGGCTGCACCGATGGGCCGCGATCCTGATCGGTTTCCTCGGCACCTTGATCATCATTCGCCCGGGTGGGGCAAGTATCGACCAATGGGGCGCGATTTTGCTGATTGTCAGCGCCGTCTGTTCGGCGATGTATCAGCTCATGACCCGCCGCCTCGCCGGGCAGGACCATGCCGAGACCACCAATATCTGGTCCGGGTTTGTCGGGTCCTGCGTCGTGCTGGTCATGGCGCCGTTCTTCTTCACGATGCCCGATCGCTGGGAACACTGGGCGGTGTTTCTGTCCATGGGCATGATCGGGGGCAGCGCGCATTACCTGCT
>CAMATI010000035.1 GCA_945861095.1 Asaia bogorensis
CGCTGGGGATCGATGCCTCGCCGGGAGGGATCCAGAGACGCACCGTCTGAACCCCCTATGACGCGGTTGTAGTGCCACACGAGCCGCAGAGGCGGCACAAGATACTGATAATATGAGGTTTATTTTGGTGGGTGCTAAACATGGGTTAATAAGCACCGCGTATGATGACATCGTGTCGATAGAATCGCCATTCCGTTTCAATCCTGATCGTTGAAAGAGTCCCAATGCAGAAGATTGCTCTCGCGTTTCTCGTTGCCGTTTCGGTGCTGGGGGGCGGTATCGCCCATGCCGGTCCCGATGACGCCAAATGGGTCGCGCAATGTGTCATGGACAACCAGGCCGAGAAGGCCGGCATCGAGGTGATCGCGAAATACTGCACCTGCATGAACGAAAAGATGAGTGACAACGAAACGCTGTCCATCACGCAGTGGGAAAAGACCCGCCCGGCGGAAATGCGCGCGTGTGAGCGTGCGTCCGGCTGGAAGTAGTTTCGACGCGCAACAGCATGGCTCCCGCGGGGCGTGGGCTGCAAACACCGTTATGCCGGCCGCAGACCCACGACCTTGCCGAGTTCAACATTGCAAGTTGTGGGTGGCGGCTCCGCATCCGCCATGACGTGAAGAGATCCGAGCTCCACACCCGGTGGAGCGTTATTTCTTGCGCGGCGCCGAACCCAGCCTATTCACCGCCTCCAATGGTTCGGGCCCGGGGCGTTGGCATTCCGCTATGACAATAACGCCAAACGACCAAAACAAAGGCCGATGCACCGACATTGCAGGCGTTGATCCGGCAACTCGCGCGTCAACGCCAAAGGGGCAGGGGGCGGGGCAGGGGGCGGGTTGCCGCATCAAGGTCGGCAATGACGATGAACGCACGCCTATGGCCCCGAACCCCTATCCATTCATTCCCCGAACCGCCTCCACCACCGCCCGCGTCACCTCCTTCGTCGTCGCCTTCCCCCCCAGATCGGGCGACAGGATCCCCGCGGCACAAACCTGCTCCACCGCCCGCATCAGCAGGTCGGCGGCCGGTTTCTCGCCCAGGTGTTCCAGCATCATCGCGGCCGTCCAGAAGCTGGCGACCGGGTTGGCGATCCCTTTCCCGGTGATATCGAACGCCGACCCATGGATCGGCTCAAACATCGACGGAGACCGCCGCTCCGGGTCGATATTCCCCGTGGGCGCGATCCCCAGAGAGCCGGCGAGCGCGGCGGCAAGATCGGACAGAATATCGGCGTGCAGGTTGGTGGCGACCACAGTGTCGATGGATCGCGGTTTCAGGACCATGCGCATGGTCATTGCGTCCACCAGTTCCTTGTCCCAGGTGACGTCGGGATAGTCATGCGACACCAGACCGGCGATCTCGTCCCAGAACACCATGCCGTGCCGCTGGGCGTTTGACTTGGTCACCACGGTCAGATGCTTGCGCGGGCGGGACCGAGCGATGTCAAACGCATACCGCATGATCCGCTCGACGCCGCGGCGGGTGAAGATGGCGACTTCGGTGGCGACTTCCTCGGGCAGGCCGCGATGGGTGCGCCCACCCTGACCGGCATACTCGCCTTCGGAATTCTCCCGCACGATCACCCAGTCCAGATCGCCCGGCCCGACATTGCGCAACGGAGACGTGACCCCGGGCAGGATGCGGGTCGGACGGACATTGGCATACTGGTCGAACCCCTGGCAGATCGCCAGACGCAGCCCCCACAGAGAGATATGGTCGGGGATATTGGGATCGCCCACTGCGCCGAAATAGATCGCATCCGCGGTGCGCAGCCAGGCCAGCGCGTCGGCCGGCATGAACTGCCCATGCTTGCGATAATAATCGGACCCCCAGTCATAATGATCGACCTTCAAGGTGAACCCGCCATCGCGAGACGCGACGGCGTCCAGTACCTCCAACCCGGCGCCGATCACTTCCGGTCCGATTCCATCGGCGGGGAGGGAGGCGATACGGTATTGACGGGTCATGGCGGCGGTTCCTTCAGGTCTGTTGTCTGCTAGGTAGCGCCTGCGCGTCCAAGGACCAAGCCAGGGACCATGCCAGGGGCCATGCCACGGGGCCAGGCAGAGACCAGATCGTGGCATCCGACCGGGGTGTGTGGTAGCCTACCGCCATGGTAGCGCTCCGAAAAAGACCGCCGGCACGGATGACGGTGGACGAATTTCTGGTCTGGGACACCGACGACCTGACCGGACGTCGGTGGGAACTGGTCGACGGAGAGCCGTTGCTGATGGCACCGGCGTCGGAGCGGCATGGTGCGATCCAAATTGAGATCGCCAGCCTCCTCAGAAACCATCTGCTCGCCCGGAACAGCCCGTGTCGGGTGATCGGCGAGCCTGGTATCGTCCCCAAGGTCCGTTCGTCGGAAAATTTACGCATCCCCGATCTCGGTGTCACCTGTGCGCCACCCTCCGGGTCCGTCATGACCCAGGAACCGGTCCTGCTGATCGAAATCCTTTCCCCGGGCAACGAGGGTAGGACGCGATCGAACATCTGGACCTACACCACCATGCCCAGTGTCCAGGAAATCCTGGCGGTGCGCGGCACGCGGATGGAGGTGGAGCTGCTCCGCCGTGGCGCGGACGGCACCTGGCCTGACATGCCGACAATCATCCGCCCGCCCGGTATGCTGGAGCTGACCAGCGTGAATTTCGCGGCCCCGGTTGCCGATCTCTACCGCACCGCCGGACTGACCGCCTGAAGCCAGGACGCGACCCACGCCCATCCGTCCCGGAATCGTCATCCGGACGCATTCGACGTCTCGCATCTGGACGCAAGCTCGGATACAGTCCCGCGCGATAAGGTCGGCATCTTGCACGGTCCGACCGAAGAGGGGAGGCTATTATGTGGCGTGAACACGCCCGGTCGATCACTGCCGTCGAATCCGCTGTGATGGAACCCGGTGTTGTCGAACCCGGCTCCGCGGCATCGGGTTGCTGACGGCATGTACAGCTACATCATGCGCCGCATCGCCTTCGGTGCCCTGACCATTGTCGGGGTCTCGATCCTGGTCTTCGTGGTGCTGCGCATCCTGCCGGGCGATCCGCTGGTCGCGATCTTCGGGGCGGACGGCTTCACCAAATTGTCGGAGGCGGAGCGTGCCAACTACATGGCAGCCCTCGGCCTGAGCGATCCGCTCTATATCCAGTATTTCAACTGGATCAAGGACATCGCGCGCGGCGACATGGGCCGGTCGTTCTTCCGGTCGGAAAGCGTGGCCGAGATGATCCTCCGCCGCGGCCCGCTGACCGCGGAAATCGCGCTGATCTCGGTGTTCCTGTCCTGGGTGGTCGGCATTCCCGTCGCGGTGATCAGCGCCCTGCGCCCGAACAGCATCGGCGACAATGTGTCCCGCTTTGTCAGCATCCTGTTCCTGGCCGTGCCCGGGTTCTGGCTGGGCATGCTGATCATGCTCGGATTGCTGTTCTGGTTTGGCTATCGGGCACCATTGGCCGGGGTCTCGTTTTTCGTCGATCCCTGGGCCAATTTCCAGATCGTGATCGGACCGGCCGTCGTGCTCGGCCTCGGGCAGGCAGCCTATATCGCCCGCATGGCCCGATCCAGCCTGCTGGAAGTGATCCGGGAGGATTACGTTCGTACCGCCCGCGCCAAGGGCCTGAGCGGACGGTTGGTGATCATGCTGCATGCACTGCCCAACGCGTTGCTTCCGGTCATCACGCTCTCCGGCATTCTGCTGGGCTTCGTCCTGGCCGGCTCCATCCCGGTGGAGCGTGCGTTCGGCACCCCTGGCCTCGGCTTCGCGATGTTCACCGCGGTGAATGAGCGCGATGTGTTCGTGATGCAGAACCTTGTGTTCCTGTATGCCTGCGTCTTCGTCGTGTTGAACATCGTGGTCGACGTCATCATCGCCTGGCTCGATCCTAGGATCCGCTATCAATGAGCGCTTCATCCCCCGCGGTTGCCCCGCCCCGCTTCGTGCGGCCCTCCCTGATGCGCCGGATCGGCAAAGGCACCTTGCGATTCGCCCGCAGCTCGCCGCTCTCCGCCTTCTGGGGGGTGATCGCGGCCGCGATCGTCTTCATGGCCCTGCTGGCACCTGAACTTGCGCCGTATGAGCCGTTGCAGGCCAATTTCCGTCGCATGTCGAGGCCGCCTGATTGGACCAACTGGTTCGGGACCGATCAGATCGGGCGGGATACGCTCAGCCGCGTCATCCATGGCAGCCGAGCATCACTGACCGTGGCGGCGGCGGCCGTGCTTCTGGGCACGACGTTCGGCGCGCTCTGGGGCTTGGCGAGCGGCTATTTCGGCGGCCGATTCGACATTATCAGCCAGCGGATCATCGAGTTCCTGCAATCCTTCCCGGATCTGATCCTGGCGATGGCGATCGCCATGGCGCTGGGCGCGGGCACCGGAACCGTCATCATTGCCATCGCCGTGACGCGTATCCCGTTTGGCGGACGCATCATCCGATCGGTCGTGCTGTCGCTGAAGGAGATGTCGTATGTAGAGGCGGCGCGTAGTCTGGGTGCGTCTCACATGCGGATGATGCTGCGGCATATTCTGCCGCAGTGTATCGCGCCGTTCCTGATCCTCGCCACCACCCATCTGGGCGTCGCCATCATCATCGAGGCCTCGCTTGGCTTCCTGGGAGTCGGCATCCCGCCGCCCACGCCGACCTGGGGCAACATGCTGTCAGATTCGCTGAATGCCGGCCTGGTGCCGCCGTGGTGGCTGGTGCTTTTCCCGGGTCTTGCGATCACGATCACCGTGCTGGCGTTCAACCTGCTGGGTGACGGGATTCGCGACATGCTTGATCCGAGGCTGCGCGGGGCTGTTTGACGAATATGCCAGCGTGGCTATGCCATGCTGGCATAATTCAGCAAGGGGCCATATATCTTCCCAGATGGCGCAATTGGAAAAAATGTCATGAACGCAATCCTGGGGCGTGTTTCGGATTCAGGCCGCCTGAGCCTGCCTGCGACCTTTCGCAAGACCCTCGGCCTGGAGCATGGAGGAGACGTGGTCGTGGAGATGTCGGACGGCGCGATCCACGTCCGCACGCTCGATCAGACTGTTCAGCGCGCACGGGAACTTACCAAACGCCTGCTCGCCAACCAGCCAGGAAGCGACCTCGACGGCTTTCTCGCGGAAAGGCAGCGTGAAACCCAGGAGGGCTGATCGCCCGGCATGACCGTGGTCCTCGATGCCTCGGCTCTGCTGGCCATGTTGCTGGGGGAACCGGGCGACAAAATCGTGCAGGCGGCCATCCCGGATTCAACGATGTGCGCGGTCAACCTGTCGGAGGTCGTCGGGCATCTCGCCCGTTATGGCGGCACCGAAGCCGACATCCGCGCAATTCTCGGCCCGCTGCCGATAGGCGTGGTCCCGTTTGACGACGGCCTCGCCTACGAAGCCGGCTTGCTGTTGCCGCTGACCCGATCGGCGGGGTTGTCCCTCGGTGATCGCGCCTGCCTTGCCCTGGCGCGCCGATCCAGCACCAAGGTGCTGACGGCGGACCGGGCCTGGAAAGCGATCGAGCAGGCCGCCGGCGTCACGATTGACGTTATCCGCTAGAGCGGCGCGCCAGAACAGACGTATCGTCCAGCGTCGAGCATCGATCGCCGAACCCGATCAAACCGGCCCAGGCATCTGCTTCAACGGGAACGTCACGCCGTTATTGTGCTGATGGCATGACGCCAGGTGCCCGGGCTTGATTTCCCGCAACACCGGCACTTCCTCCCGGCACTGCTTCGACGCGTAAAGACACCGCGTGTGGAAATGGCATCCCTTTGGCGGATTGATCGGGCTGGGCACATCCCCCGTCAGGATCAGCCGCTTTCTCTCACGCGCGCCGGATTTCGGGATCGGCACCGCCGACAGCAGCGCCTCTGTGTACGGATGCAACGGCATCTCGAACAGCGACGTCTTGTCCGTCATCTCCACGATGCGGCCGAGATACATCACCGCGACCCGGTGGCTGATATGTTCTACCACCGCAAGATCATGCGCCACGAACAGATACGAAAGCTTCAGTTCGTCCTGCAAATCCATCAGCAGGTTGATGATCTGCGCCTGGATCGACACGTCCAGCGCCGACACCGGCTCATCGCCGACGATCAATTCGGGGTTCAGCGCCAGGGCCCGCGCGATTCCGATGCGCTGGCGCTGCCCGCCGGAAAATTCATGCGGATACAGGAACATCTGATCGCCGCGCAGGCCCACCCGCTGGAACAGGCTTTCCACCCGATCCTGCCATTCGGTGCCGGAACAGATTTTATGGATCGTCAGCGGCTCCCCCACGATGTCCCCGGCCGTCATCCGCGGGTTAAGCGAGGCATACGGATCCTGGTAGATCATCTGCATCTGCTGGCGGTACGGCAGCATGGCCTCCCGGTCCAGGTCCGTGATGTCGGTGCCCTTCACCTTGATCGTTCCGCCGGTTGGCTCCAGCAGTTTCATCAGAGTGCGGCCGACAGTGGACTTACCGCAGCCGCTCTCGCCGACCAGCCCCAGGGTTTCGCCCTTTTCGATATGGAACGACACGCCATCCACCGCCAGCACATGGCCGGCCACACGAGAGAAAAACCCGCGCGTGATGGGAAAATGCTTCTTGAGGTTCTGAACCTCCAGCAACGGCCCGTTGGTCGCGCTCATGCCGTACCTCCCAGTAACAGTTCGGCATGCCAGCACGCCACGAAGTGCGCCGGCCTGTACTCCTCCAATTTCGGATATTCTGCCCGGCAGCGATCCGAAGCGAAGCCGCAACGCGGTGCAAAGGAGCAGCCCCGCGGCAAACGCGCCAGCGACGGGACCATCCCCTTGATCTCCGCCAGCCGAGCGCGCCCCGGTCCGGAATGGGCGGCGATCTCGACGTTGGGGATGGAGCCGAGAAGGCCGCGCGTGTAGGGGTGGCCGGGACGATCGAACAGATCGTCGACGGGGGCTTCCTCGACCTTGCGCCCGGCATACATGACGACGACGCGGTCGGCGTTTTCCGCGACGACGCCCATGTCGTGCGTGATCAGGACGATGGCGGTGCCGAATTTGTCCTGCAGGTCGCGCATCAGGTCCAGGATCTGCGCCTGGATGGTCACGTCCAGCGCGGTGGTCGGTTCATCCGCGATCAGCACCTTGGGATTGCAGGACAGCGCCATCGCGATCATCACGCGCTGACGCATGCCGCCCGACATCTGGTGCGGATAGGCATTCACCCGCCGCTCCGGCTCCGGGATCGACACCCGGCGCAGCATCTCGATCGCCTTTTCGTGGGCATCGCGCTTGGACAGTCCCTGGTGTAGGGCCACCGCCTCCGAAATCTGCTTCCCGATCGTGTAGAGCGGGTTCAGCGAGGTCATCGGCTCCTGGAAAATCATCGAAATGTCGTTGCCGCGGATGTCCTCCATCTGCGTCTCGGTCATGCTCAGCAGGTTGCGGCCGTCGAAGCGGACCTCCCCACCGACGATACGCCCGGGCGGATTGGCCACCAGACGCAGGATGGACAGCGCGGTCACGCTTTTGCCGCAGCCGGATTCGCCGACGATCCCCAGGGTTTCCCCGCTGCGGACCGAATAGGACACGCCATCGACCGCCTTCACCACGCCATCCGCGGTAAAGAAGTGCGTCTGGAGGTTGTCCACCTCCAACAAAGGCGCACCGGAAGCTGCGGATGCGATGTTCCGCTCGGTTGAAACGGCCTGACTCAAGGAGGTGACCCCCAGTTTTTGTTGTGATATCCTGGACATACGGTCGCGCTACGTCGGCACTACCGTCTGGGTTGTTAAAGACCAAATGGGAGCACATAACAATATGGATAATCCAGACGAGCCACATGGCGGCGGTCGGCGCGACTTCCTGCGCGGAAGTGCCGCGGCGATGGCGGTGGCGACAGCCTATGGCATGACCCCGTCTCGTGGCCTGGCACAGGGTGTGCCAAACCAATATGACGGCAGCAAGTTTCAGTTAAAGGCCGCCGAACCGAACCCGAAGCGCGGCGGCGTGCTGAAAATGGCGTTGCTGTCACGCCAGCCGCATTTCGACGTGCATCAGTCCGGCACGTTCTCGAATATCAGTACCCAGGCCTGCATGTTCGACAACCTGATCCGCCGCGACCCGCGCGACGGCGGCAAGACCATTATCCCGGACCTCGCGCATGGGTGGGACATTTCGAAGGACGGGACCAGCTATACCTTCTTCCTGCGCAAGGGCGTGTTGTTCCACGATGGCGCCGAACTGACCAGCGCCGACGTGAAGGCGACGTTCGATCGCATCGTGAAGCCGCCGACCGGGATCAGCATTCCGCGCAGTTCCCTGTTCACCGCGGTGCAGGAGATCAAGGCCGTCGACAAATATACGGTGGAATTCAAGCTGGCCGAACCGCGGCCGGTGAACTTCATCATGTCCTCGATCGCCAGCGGCTGGAACATCATCGTCCAGAAAAAAACGCTGGAGGAGAACAACTACAACCTGCGCCGCGTGGTCACCTATCCCGGCACCGGTCCCTACAAGTCGCTCCGCCGCGTGGAAAACGAGGTCTGGGCATTCGAGAGGAACAAGGATTACTGGAACAAGGAACTGCCTTACCTGGATGGGTTGGAGTTCTACCACGCCCTGCCGTTCTCGCCGGAAATGGCATCCGCGCTGCTGTCCAACCGGGTCGATTACGTGCGGGTGACGGACCCGGCGACCCTGCGGCGCGCGAAATCGACCCCAGGCATGACCGGGACCGACTACTACCAGAGCGTGATCCACGGCGCCTGGCCGAACAACAGAAAGAAGCCGTTCGACGATCCTCGGGTGCGGCGGGCGATGCATCTGGTCATCGACAAGGCGGTGATGGTCGACGTGGTCAAGGACCTGGCGCCGATGATGGTGGGTGGTTTCATCTACCCGTTCTCGGAATTCGCCACCCCGACCGGAGAGCTGACCAAGCGGGTCGGTTATCAGTCCGACCCGGCGGCCGCGATCAAGGAAGCGCGCGCGCTGATGGCGGCCGCGGGGTATCCGAACGGTCTGAAGAACATGGATGTGCTGGTGCGCGACCTGCCCAGCTTCCGCCTGTGGTCGCAGGCCTTCCAGGCGATCATGGCGCAGACTTTGAACATCCAGTGCAACCTGCGCCTGGCCGTGGAGTCGATCTGGTTCGACGATGCCAAGTCCGGAAATTTCGATATCGCGGTGGGTGTCATCATCTCCACCCTGCTCGATCCGTCCGATTATTTCCGTGCCTGGTATGGCAAGGACGGCCCGCAGAACCATGCGTTCTGGGAGAATGCGAAGTTCAACACGCTCCTGTTGCAGATCGACCGGGAGATCGACGCGACGAAGCGCCTGGCGCTGATCCGCCAAGCCGAGATGCTGATGGAGGACGACCCGCCGTTGTTGCCCTTCAGTTGGGAGAAGATCAACGACGCCTGGTACACCTATGTAAAAGGCCTGTACCCCTACGACTATTTTGGCCTCTATGACGTCGATCGCTACGACACGGTCTGGCTGGACAAATAGTCCGTCGGACCGATCCGGATTCCCGGTGGCATGCGGGAATCCGGCATGGTAACCATAGCTTCAGGATCGGGCGGCCGGCTGTTGGGGTTCGGCTGCCCTCCGCGCGTACAATATCCCAGGGAGGGAGCTTTAATGTCTGAACCGAATTTCCCCGGTCCGGGTTGGGGCCGCCGCACGTTTCTGCAGGCGACCGCGGCCGCTGGCCTTTATGGATTGGGCACCGAACAGGCCGTGGCCCAGGTGCCGCTGCAATATGACGGCTCCAAGTTCCAGCTTGCCGCGCCGGAAGCCAACCCAAAGCGCGGTGGCGTTCTGCGCATCGGCATCGGCAGCCGTCCGCCGCATTTCGACGTGCACCAGTCCGGCACCATCAACAACCTGGGTACCCAGGGCGTGATGTTCGACAACCTGATCCGCCGCGATCCGCGTGACAGCGGCAAGACGATCATCCCCGATCTGGCGCATAGCTGGGAAATCGCCAAGGACGGCAAGACCTACACGTTCATGCTGCGCAAGGGCGTCACCTTCCATGACGGCGCGGAATTCACCGCGGATGACGTGAAGGCCACCTACGATCGCATCGTGAAGCCGCCGTCCGGGATCAGCATCCCGCGCAGCACGCTGTTCAAGGCGGTCAGTGAGATCAACGTCCGCGACAAGCACACGATCGAGTTCAAGCTGGACAGCCCGCGTCCTGCCAACTTCATCATGTCGGCCTTCGCCAGCGGCTGGAACATCATCCTGCGCAAGAAGACGCTGGAGGACAACGCCCAGAACCTGCGCCGCGTCGTCGTCTATCCCGGCACCGGCCCGTTCAAGCATGTCCGCCGGGTGGAAAACGAGGTCTGGGTCTTCGAGAAGAACAAGGAATACTGGAACCCGGGCCTGCCCTATCTTGACGGGATCGAGGTCTATCACCTGTTGCAGTTCTCCCCGGAACTGGGCGCGGCGTTGCTCGCCAACCGCGTCGACTACGGCCGTATCGTGGATCCAGTCACTGGTCGGAAGGCGAAGGCGACGCCGGGCATGTCGTCGACCGACTACTACCAGAGCGTGATCCAGGGCACCTGGATGAACAACAAGAAGAAGCCGATGGACGATCCCCGGGTCCGCCGCGCCTTCCATCTGGTGCTGGACAAGGCGGTGCTGGTTGACGTGGTGAAGGACGTCGCGCCGATGATGGTCGGCGGCTTCATCTATCCGTTCTCGGAATTCGCGACGCCCAAGGATCAACTGACCAAGCGGATCGGCTACCAGGAAGATCCGACGGCGGCGATCAAGGAGGCCAAGGCGCTGATGGCCGCGGCGGGTTATGCCAATGGTATCAAGGGGCTGGATTACCTGGTCCGCGAGGTTTCCACCTTCAAGCTGTGGTCGCAGGCCATCCAGGCGATGCTGCAACAGACCCTGAATGTCGAAACCAAGCTGCGCACCGTCGTGGAATCGGTCTGGTTCGACGATACGAAATCCGGCAACTACGATCTCGCGATCGGCGCCATCGTTTCGACCCTGCTCGACCCGTCCGATTACTTCAATGCCTGGTATGGCAAGGATGGCCCGCAGAACTACTCCTTCTGGGACAACAAGCCGTTCCAGGAGTTGCTCACCCAGATCGATGTCGAGGTCGATCCCGCCAAGCGTCTGGCACTGATCCGTCAGTGCGAAATGATCATGGAGAACGATCCGCCGGTGCTGCCGATCTCCTGGGAGAAGATCGTCGACGTTTGGTACAACTACGTAAAGGGCCTGAACCCGTACGAGTTCTTCGGCGTCTACGATGTGGGCCGCCAGGATACGGTGTGGCTGGATAAGGCGTAAGACGCGTCAGGCGCGCCGGCTCCGTTACGGGCCGACGCGCCTCGCGATGGCTGGTTCGTGCGGTGGAACGCGTGATGGCGTATTCATTGCGATCAACGCATTGTTAGTGCAAATGCGGCGGGAGCCGGCATAATCTGTTAGCCTGTTGCCACGGACTGAACCCATGAGGCCTTCTGGCGATGAGCGGTAAATTGCAGGCGAGCATGCCGGACCTGGTGGCGTCATCGGACACCGGTCCTTCAAGCGTTGACAATGTCACGAGCGACACGACCCCGGCCTTTGTCGGTTCGGCCGAGGCGAATGCCATGGTCGTCCTGCTCGACGGCGCGAACGCAACAACGATCGGAACGACGAAGGCTGATGGGACGGGCGCGTGGTCGATCACGGTCGCCGTACTCGCGGCCGGCGTGCACGCCATTACGGCGCGGGCGACCGACGCCGCCGGCAATGTCGGCGAGGCGTCCTCTGCCTTGTCGGTCACGATCGACACGACGGCGCCCGGCGCGCCATCGGGTCTGAACCTGGCGGCGCTCTCCGATCTGGGCGCATCGAACACCGACAACATCACCAGCGTGACCACGCCGTGGATCCTCGGCAAGGCGGAAGCGGGCGCGACGGTGACGTTGATCGTCGGTGGCGTCATCGTCGGGACCGGCAAGGCCAACAGCGCCGGGGCGTGGCGCGTGCAGACCAAGGCACTGGCGGATGGGACCCACGCGATCACCGCAAAAGCCACCGATCCGGCCGGCAATGACAGCGGTGTTTCAACCGCCCTGTCCGTCACCGTCGACAGCAAGGCTCCACCCGCGCCCGTTTCCCTCGATCTGGCCACGGATTCGGACGATGGGGCATCGAACAGCGACAACATCACCACGGTGATGACACCGCGCATCACGGGCAAGGCGGAAGCGAATTCCCGGATCGCCTTGTTCGATGGCAAGACGGAGATCGCCTCCGCCCACGCGGATGGCGCCGGTGATTGGTCGGTCAAGACCGGCCAGTTGGCGCCCGGGGTCCACGCGATCACGGCGAAGGCCACCGATATCTCCGGCAATATCAGTATTGCCTCGTCATCGCTGTCGGTCACTATCGTTTCAGCGGATACCGTCGCGCCGAACGCGCCCTCCGCGCCTAATCTTGCATACGCCTACGATTCGGGCCAATCGAGCTCCGACAATATCACCAATCTGCCGAGCCTGCGCTTTACCGGGAGGGCGGACAGCAGTTCTCAATGCGGACGAATCGCAATCTCAATTCCCGTCCGGCGATGAGCGATAGGCGAGTGTTCGCTGAGTCCGATCCGCCACAGGTCAAAGACAATCGTCCTGCCCGCCCAGGGAGTGGATTTGCAAACCGGCCGATCTCCGATTCAAGGTCCCTGTGCAACGCCTCGAATCCCTCCTCGGCCACCTGCGCCAATGCTGCGAGCGCCTGCCGGACAAGCGCCGGGGGATCAACACGACCTATCCGATCGCCGATATCGGCATGGCGGCTTTCTCGATCTTCTTCATGCAAAGCCCCTCCTTCCTCGCGTATCAGCGTCAACTGAGCGAAGGCCACGGCCTGTCCAACTGCGAGACGCTGTTCGGCCTGAGCAAGATACCCTCCGACAACCATATCCGCGACATGCTCGATCCCGCCGATCCGGCATTGCTGTATCCGGTGTTCCCCAAGGTATTGGCGGAATTGGAGCAGTCCGGCGGTCTGGCCGCGTTTCGACGGCCCGGCGGCCATATCCTGATCGCACTGGACGGCACCGAGTATTTTTGCTCCGACACCATCCACTGCGCGCAATGTTCGACACGGCGACGCTCCAACGGCAAGGTCCAGTACCATCACACCATGCTGGCGGCGAGCCTCGTCGCGCCTGGGCATAACCAGGTCGTGCCGCTGGAGCCGGAATTCATCGTCCCTCAGGACGGCGCGGAGAAGCAGGATTGCGAAAGCCGCGCCGCTCGGCGCTGGCTGGGCGCGCATGGCGCTCAATACGCTCATCTCAAGCCGATCTATCTCGGTGACGATCTGTTCTCCAACCAGCCCATCTGTCAGGCCGTCCTCGACGCTGGCGGGCACTTCATCTTCACCTGCAAGCCTTCATCCCACAAGACAATCCAGGAATACATCGCCGGTGTCAGGCTGCCCACGCGCATCGTGCAGGTCATGCATGGCCGCAAGCGGTTCACCCACAGGTTCCGCTGGATGACCGGGGTTCCGTTGCGCGATACCAGGGACGCGCTGAAGGTCAACTGGTTCGAGATCGAAATCCGCAACCCCGAAGGCGACATCACCTACCGTAACAGCTTTATCACCGATCGTCGCGTGAACCGCGCCAATGTCGCCGACCATGCCGCCAGCGGACGTAGCCGGTGGAAGGTCGAAAACGAGACCTTCAACGTGCTCAAGACCGGCGGTTATCACCTCGAGCACAATTATGGTCACGGCAAGAAGAACCTCTCGGCCCTGCTGGTGACGCTCAACCTGCTCGCTTTCGCGTTCCACACCGTCTGCGACCAGGCCGAGGAAACCTGGCGCAAGGCGCGGGCTAAGGCAGGGTCGAGGGTGCAATTCTTCGGCCGCCTCCTCGCCGCGACAAGCTTCCTGATCTTTCCGGATTGGGAGGATTTGGCGTTGACCCTGGCCTTCGCCAAACCGCCGCCCACACCGCACTGAGGCGCTTGATCTCTCAACGCCGCCTTCCCGTCAGAGTCAGAAACCGCAATTTAATCCGTCAGACGCCAAAATGAGAATTGCTGAACCGGCTCCCTATTGTTGCGTGTAAAGAATGGCTAGCGCTACCATGCCGCCGAACCGGGGCCGCTGTTCTTCCCAACCACCGCCAACCCGCCTAGAGTCGGGCAACCATCAAGGAGGAACCACGATGCCCCTGCACGAGACAGGCGCCATCACAGGCGTTGGCGAAACCAAATACATGCGCGGCACCGACCGCACGCCGCTGTCGCTGCAACTGGAGGCATCGTTGAATGCCATCCGCGACGCCGGCCTGAAGCCCACCGATATCGACGGCCTGATCCCCTATGGCCATGGCGCCGTCGCCGAAGACTTCATCACCAATTTCGGCATCGCGGATTTGCGCTTTTCCGCCACCACGCCGATGGGCGGGGCGTCCGCCGTCGCGTCCATCCAGTGCGCGCTCGCGGTCATCGATGCCGGCATCTGCAAGCACGTCCTCATCTCGCTCGGCCGCACCGGCTATTCCGGCGGGCGCATCGGCACCCGCGTGCAGCAGATGCCGCAGTTCCGCACGATCGGAGAATTCGAAATGCCGTCGGGCGCCATCGCCCCATCCCAGCTCTACGCCGTCATGGCGCGCCGACACATGGAGCAGTACGGCACCAAGTCCAGCCAGCTCGCGGAAATCGCGGTGACCACCCGCTACCACGCTTCGCTGAACCCCAATGCCACGATGAAGAACCCGATCACCATCGAGGATCATCAGTCCTCCCGCATGATCTCCGACCCGCTGCGCCTGCTGGACTGCTCGCTGGAGAGCGACGGAGGTTGTGCCATCGTGGTCAGCGCCGCCGATCGCGCCAGGGACATGGCGAAAACCCCGGTCATCGTGATGGGCGTCGCGGAGGGCCACCCCGACTCGCCATCCGCCATCACCCAACGGCCGGACCTGACGACGTTGGGCCTGGCCAAGGCCGCACCCAAAGCCTTTGGCATGGCGGGGGTCACCCACAGCGACATCAACGTCGCCGAGATCTACGATTGCTTCACCTACATCGTCATGTGCCAGTTGGAAGACATGGGCTTCTGCAAGAAGGGTGAGGGCGGCTCCTTCATCGAGAACGGCGCGCTGGGCCTGAACGGTCGCCTGCCGGTCAATACCCACGGCGGGTTGCTGTCCCAGGCCCACATGGCCGGCATGAACCACATCGTGGAGCTTGCGCGGCAGTTGCGCGGGGAAGCCGCGGCCCAGGTCCCGAACGCCCAAATCGGCCTGGTCACCGGTTATGGCGACATGGGCGACGGGTCCATCGCCATCATGCGGAGGGGCTGAACATGGACGGTTACGACAAGCTGGTCCCGTCCCCGACCCCAGACACGCAGCCTTATTGGGATGGGCTGGCAGCAGGACAGTTGCGCCTGCAACGATGCGGCGATTGCCACACGGTGCGCCATTACCCTCGCCCGGTCTGCCCGTCCTGCTATTCCATGAATACGGAATGGATCGACGCGACCGGACGCGGCACCGTCCATAGCTGGACGATCACGCATTACGCGTTCCACCCCGGCTTCAAGGGCGACCTGCCTTATGTGCTGGTAACCGTGGATCTGGACGAAGGGGTCCGCATGCAATCCCAGGCGCGCGGCATCGACGCAAGCCAGTTGCGGATCGGGCTGCCGGTGAAGATTGCCTTCGAAAAGGTCAAGGATGACCTGACCTTGCCGGTCTTCGTCCTGGCCTGAAACCTGGCGCGGGCGCCGCGTTCCGGCCGCAGTACCGACCGGACGAGACAGTGACCCATCGCCGCCGCCTTATCGTTATTGTCAGATTTGATTTGGCAATGACGAGGGAGGCGGCGCGTCGGTCATTGTCTCAACCGATTGCTATAATGCCAGCCGCCCCAACCAGTGACTGTTGGTGGCCGCTGTCATTGCGAGCGCGGCGAGGCAACCCAAGGCAACCAACAGAATCGATAGCGCCAGGCCCCTGGATTGCGTCGCCGCGCTCGCAATGACAGCGGCCGTTGTCGCCATCGGTCACTGGTTCGGTCGGCTGTTGTAAGGTGTCAGGCCGTAAGATCGCTGAGCCGTTCCCAGACCAATTCGCGGGACTGCATCACGCCGTTCAGCATCGCGGCGGGTGGCGACAGCACCATCCGGTTGCCCTCGAACCGCACTTTCCGCACCTGCTCCCCGCCGACCGCGATGCGGGCGACGCCGGATGCATCGACGCTGGTAATCAGGGTCGTTCCGTCGAACGTATAATTGCCGCAATAGGATGCATAGGCGCGCGGCGTGCCTTCCGGCATCTCCGTCCGGCCGTCGCATAGCACCGCCATCATGCGACCGTCCGCGTTCAGCGTGACCAACCCCATGCCCTTTGGCCCGAACAGGGGCGGCACCGGCTTCCCGTCCGGATCACGGCTGCTGCTGTCCACCATCCGCCACGTTCCGACGATCGTCTGCATGCTCATTCGCCCTTTCGGTCTGCGAGCGGGCAACCGCGACGGGTCAACCCGCCGCCATCGCCCACCCGTTGCACCGGCTTACTGCCAGACGGGCGCGAACATCAAGTCGTCGGCCAGAGTCTTCTGCTCGTCTGACATGGACGCGTAGAGCGTGCGCCCATTGGACGCCACGGTCTTCAGCGCATCCGCCCGCGCCGACAGCAGCTTGCCCGCGGTTTCGATACGCTCCAACGACGAAGGGGAGGTCCCGACCCGGGCGGCATCGGTACAGGGCAGCAGCATCTGCTTGCCGGCCGCGCGGACGGAGTCGCCAAATTCGGTCCATTTCGCGGTTTGCGCGTCCGTGATGCGCAGTTCCGCCTTCAGGAAAGCCAGCCGCCCCTCCAGATGGGCCGGCAGCGCGGGCGGCCGAGCGTCCGGGGCGGCGAGGCAAACGATGTGGGGAACCATTTCGATGATGCCGGCCATGTCACCGGCCAACTGCAATGGGCCGCCGGTGCCACCACGCCGCGCCGCTCCAACGGGAGATGCGGCGGACGATGCGCCAGCCAATGCAGGGACAGGCGGGCGCGGAGGCGTCGGCGTCGCGGCGGTGTCCGGCGCTGTCCCAGCCGACCTGGGCGCCGCCGTGTTAGACGTCGAGGCAGGCGACTGTGGCGGCAGGTTCTGTGCCTGTGCGAGACCGATCCATCCGGTCAGGGCCGTCGCGGCCAGCAGGCATGAAGTAATACGTGACATCTAACTGTTCCCTTTTCGATGCGGGCTAACGACGCCTCGGGTTGTCGTTCAATGGTTGGCGCCAAATCATGATCGCGCGTGGCGAACCGAAACAGCGTGTGAACCATGCTCTGAAGTGATAAGCTTGAGCGGCATGCGGTTTTCTGTCAGGGACAAATCACCCTGGCGGTTGGTCCGCATCGAGGCCGATCGGTCGGTCGGGCCGGGAACAAGCACTTCTTGCCCACCTGGGTTGGCCGTCAGGGGGCATCCGGCGATCGGATTCCCCCAACCCGAATACCCGATCAGCTCCCGCTCTTGTTCCACAGCTTGCGGACCGCGGCCTGTGCGGTGTCTGGAATCGGAATGAACTGAGCCTCCGTCGCGGCCGGCCCACCCTTGGCGAACGCGAAATCGAAGAATTTGCGCACCACCTGGGCGCGCGCTGGATCCTTTGGGTCGACCGGCATCTGGACATAGCTGGCCGTTAGAATTGGCCACGCACCATCCCCCGGCTGGTTTATCATATTGACCACCAGATCGGACGACTTCGTCCATTCCGCCGCGGCGACACCGGCCGCGAACTGAGTCGGGTTCGGTGTGACATATTTCCCGGCCTTGTTCAGCAGCAGGACGGTCGCGTATTTGTTGGCGATGGCAGAGCCGTAATCCGTGTAGCCGACGCTGCCGGGCAAGGTCTTCAGCGTTTCTATCATCAACGCGTTGTTGCGCACGGCTGAACCGACGGCCCAACGTTTGGTGATGGCCGGTCCGTATTTCTCCTGCCAATCGGCGTTGGTGGCCAGCAGATATTGCGTGAAGACATAGGTCGTTCCCGCCAGATTGGATTGCGAGACCGGTCGAATGTCCAAATCGGGCAGCTTCAGGCCGGGATTGATCGCGGCGATCTTCGGATCGTTCCAGTTCTTGATTTTACCCGCATAGATATCCCCCAGCACGGGACCGCTCAACCGCAACTGCTCCGTCTCGATCCCTGGCACATTGACCACACAAACGATGGCGCCGATGACCACAGGGAACTGCAACAGATTGGCGTTGGTCAGGGTCTCCCCGGGGATCGCCGAATCGGATGCCCCGAAATCCACCTCACGGGCGAGGATCTTGCTCTGGCCCATGCTCGACCCGATCGGATCATAGGTAACGTTGATCCCCGCCTGGGTCCGCGCCATTTCGATCCATCGCTTCATCGCGGGATTGATGAAGCTCGATCCGGCGCCGACGACATCCTGCGCCACCGCTGGCAAGGGGAGCGCCAGCAGAATTCCAGCCGCCATCGCGGCAACAAATCCAACATGCTTAGCCATGATTCCGTTTCCCTTGTTTGAGGCAACATGACCAGGACAGGGCCGGGGCCAGTCCGGTCGGAGTTCAATGGTCGGAAGAATGGACTTTCGGGCGGGTCGGCGGTCCGGTGGGACAGCGCCTTTGTGATCTTGCCCCGGCCATTTCGAATGCCACCGGATCGCGAAAGCTGGCCGGGGCATCTTGTCTTCGATCAGCTACCGACCTTGGTCCAAGTCGCCCGGGCTGCTTTCTCCACGGCCGGCGGCGACGGTACTGTCGGTGGCCGTCTGGCCACCCTTGTTAAACGCATAATCAAAAACTTGCGCACTGCCTGACTACACAAATGGACCATGACGCATGAAGTATAATTTCGGCACGACACCGTCGGGACAAGATCCCGACGGTGCGTGTCTTTCAGAAAATCAGCCGCCAGCCGGCTTGCGCAGCCAAACCTCGACGCGCTGGTTCAACGGCGCGGTGTTCGGATCCAGGTTGCAGGCGACGGCCGCGGCCGGACCGACACCCAGAGCGACGGAGTCCTTGATGCCGTAATTGGTCACCAGCCGATCACGGACCGCCTCGGCCCGTTCACGCGACAGCGTGCGGTTCTCGGCATAGTCGCCAGCGGCGCCACTGAAACCAACCAGTACCACCTGCTGCTTTTCGAAGCCCGGAAGCTTCATATGGTCGGCGAGACGAACCAAGTCGGCCTCGGCGCGCGCATCCAGGTTGTTGGTGCCAGCCTGGAAGCGGAAGGTGATGGACAGCCGGTCGGCCGAACCGATGGCTTCTTCGAAGGCCCGCACGTCGGTCGGGCGGATACGCTGGCGTCCGCCGTCCTGGGCGTTACGCACATTGTCCAACCGGTCGGCGCCGTAGGAGTCGGATGCCTTGCCCGGCGCCAGATCGGCGAATCCGCTGGCACCCACGGCCGCCTGGCCTTCCGCGCTCAGGATGTACTGCAAGAATTCGCGCGTCGCGGGGTTCGGCGCCCGGCCCGGCGCAACATACATGAACAGGCGGCGGCCCAACGGATACTCGTCGGTCTTGATCCGGAACGTGTCCGCTTCGATGCCAACACCGCATTCGGTGCCAAGTTGCACCGCACGTGTGCTACGCCGCAGGGACAGAGAAGTGAACCCGATGCCGGCCGGATTGGCGGCCACCGCGTCCGACAGTTCTTCCAGGACCGCGAAGCGCGGCGCGGCCAGGCGCGGAAACGCCTCAACGCAGCGCGCGATATCCGACACGCCCATGATGGTGGCACAGAACGTGTCGGCGGTGCCGAAGTTGGGTTCCGGGCTGTATATAGCAATCGGCAGGTTCGGCCCGCCCACCTGCGACCAGTTGGCGATCCGCCCGGAATAGATGTCCTTGATCTGTGTCATGGACAGCAGCTTCAGCGGATTGCGTGGATGCACCACGACCGCCAGGGCGTCCAGGCCGATCACGTTCTCGGTGCCGGCCTGTTGCAACTGCGCAAGCGTCGGCACATTGGGAACGTTGCGGCGGCGCATCGCCTCGATATCGGATTCACGAACCGGGCGGCTGGCCATCCAGATATCCGCCTGGCCACGCAGCAGCGGCTCCAACCCGGTTCCGGTGCCCTTGGCCCGCACCTGCACACGAAGCTTGCGCGCGCTTTCCGCACGTTCCGCGATCACGTCGTATTCGTCGGGATCCAGCCCCGAATCCACGCGCACGCCGGGCAAACCCAATTTCTTCGCCCAGGCGGTGGCGAGTTCCACAATCAGCGGCCCTCCGACCGTGCTGGAACCCGACAGACGCAAGGTAACGTCGTTCGGCAGAGCGCTGGTCGTCGACGGCGTGGCTGGCCTAGGCTGGGCAACGGCGGGCATCGCTGCCATCGCCAAGCCAAGTGCAACGCTCAGGCCGGGAAGAAGTTTGGTGACACGGTGCATGGTTGACAGACTCCTGGGGAGTTCGGGCTGCCGCGTGGTTCGGCGAACGGGCCGTTGCGGCTCGGCGTGCTCCGAACGAGGCGGGGAAGGTTGCCTGACGGACGCAGTCAGGGTGTGAGTTTCGGTCATCATCTGATCACCATGTAGCGACGGGCCTCGGCGATCGGTTCGCCGCATCGGGCGCGATTGGTTCCGACCTTGCGCGTGGTGGTCTTGCCCTTCTCGATAATCGTCAGCTCCACCACCGGCGCGGCGAGCGGATGATCGTCGCAATAGGGCGCTTCCGGCTTCATGCCACGCGTGACGTTCTCGACACGAAAGCTGAAGGTGCTGTCGGGCGGAATGCTGGAGGCATCCGGAACGACATAGGACGTTTCGGCGGTCGCGCCATCGGCGGGGGACCCGCTGATGACATCCAACTGCCCGATCCCCTGGGCGAAGTTCGTGTTGGGCCGAGCGGCGCTGATGTCGCCAGCTTCTCCGAGGCGGCGCCCGGGCTCTATCACATGCAGATCGAGCTGCACCGGATCGCGCCAGCGCAGGATGACCCGATAGATCTTCGCGAACTCCGGCACGTCGATCTTGCAGGTAACGACGCCGGTTTCGGCAATGCGGATGGAGACCTCGTTCTTCGGTTCAGTCAGGGCGAAACCGATGCGCACGCGGCCGTCGCGTTCGAACTTGCCGATATAGGACTCATCGCCATATTCGATTTCGACCTTGCGTCCGACACTATTCGGACGCGACAGTTCCACCAGCGCTCGACCGTATTGCTGGCTGACCCGCAGTTGCGTGCCGACGAGCTTATCGGCGTTGGCGCATGTTGCGGTGGTTTGAGCGGTTGCCGCTCCAGCAACGAAGACCGACGCCGCGGCGAGCATAAATGCGCGTCCGGCAGCAAAAAATGGACGGGGTCGCCCCGATTGTTCGGTTTTTCGGCCTCTGTCCCACATCATGTCCAATGATCCTTCATATTTTCTGGCCCCTGGTGCGGGGCATTCGCCGCGGACGCGTCAGATGGGCCACTGGAACGTCAGGAGCCTTCGGGTTGGCCCGCAATCAAGCGAGGCCGGCGCCGGCGGCAACCACGTGATGGTAATCCCAGGTTGTATAGTGGCCGGCATCCTGTCCCCACAGCCGATGGCCTTCGTGTGAACCGGTTTAGAATGCCGGATTGGTATCAGTCCGGTTACATCGAGAATTTATTGTTATTCGCGAGGCTTGCGCGTCCGTGACAAGCAAGGCCAACCTGATCCCACTCGGCATACCGGTGCCACCAACGTCGGCGCTCTACCGCCGGATAGCGCGGTCATACCTGGGTTTGGATAGGTTACTAATTGGTTTCACTTTCCCATGACTGTAATCCCGCCGTTACCGGAGATGCGCTACGGGACCCAAAAGGAGCCGGGTTTGTCACGTGAAATTGACCTAGGGCGCCAACCAAAGACGTGCCGCACGGCGAATTCACACCGACAAACGCAGCATTCTCAATATATAAACGGGATAAGTCACAATCTTGCATCATTTTTGGGAAATTGCATATCGCATATTGCGTCTATTGTCGCTTTTTGTCTACAAATCGCGAACCAATCGGCCTATCAGACTCAAACCCCGTCACCCTGGGTCGGCACGAGCGGGTTCCTGGAAGGAGAACACATGGATCAGCCGATGAAGCCAATCATCGCCCCGACCTGGACAATCGCGATCCCCACCCTGGCCAGACCGGATCACAGCGGACGGCCGCGTGGGATACTCGACGGCGTGCAACACCGCGGCGGTGTCAGACACTCGTCCATCATCACCCCCAGTGTCGTGGGTATGGCAAGCCAGTGGTAGACCTCAGACACGGATCCCGGCACCACCTTCTGCTGGTTCTGGCCGCGACCGGATCAATCATGGCGGCCGAACCGGTGCATGCACAGGCGAAACCGATATCGCCCCAGACCGAGCGGGCGGAGGCAGCGCAGCGGGCCACGGTCCTGCGCCTGAGCGGATCCAACCCAATTGGCACACGACTGGCACGCGACTTGCTGATTGCTTACGGCGCACAGGCGAAACTGACCTCCATTCGCGAAGTGCCCGGTTCGATCCCCGAAGAGATCGCCATCATCATGCAGGCCCCGGAGGCGTCCCGCATCGTGCGCGGGGAGATCAAGGCGCATGGCTCGACGACCGCGTTCGCCGATCTGCTGACCGGCAAAGCCGATATCGGCATGGCGTCCCGACGGGTAACCGCGGCGGAAGCCGGATCGCTGGCCGCGGCACGAATCGGCGACATGCTTCGCGCGGACCAGGAACATGTGATCTCGCTCGACGGGGTCGCCTTCATCGTGCATCGCAACAATCCGGTGCGGACGCTGACGATCCCGCAGTTGCGCGACCTGATGTCCGGCGCGGCGACTCGCTGGTCCAGCGTGGGCGGACCGGACATCCCGGTCGTGCTGCATGGCAACGACGGTCGTTCCGGCGCCGCCGACCTGATCCGCCAGAAGATTCTCGGGCGCGGCGCGACGATGGCGAAGACCATCACGATATTCGAATCGAGCGAGGATGTCGCCGATGCCGTGGCCGCCGACCCCGCGGCAATCGGCTTCGTCGGCACCGCCTTCACCCGCAACGCCAGGCCCATCTCCATCGCCAATGAATGCGGATTGCCTCCCGCCGCCCCGACCCCGTTCCTGGTCAGGGCGGAAGACTATCCCTTGTCCCGCCGACTGTATTTCTATGTCGGCGCCAAGCGCGCCACGCTGACGGACGATTTCCTGAAGTTCGCGTTGTCGCCGTCCGCGCAGGCATCCATCGAACATGCCGGGTTTGCCGGGCTTGATCCTATTTTGGCTCCGGCGGAACCCATCCTGCCAACGTCATCGACCGGGCAGACGGCCTCTAACGAAATATCCTGGGCGGGGCTGGTCGGCGGCGCCCAGCGTATGTCGGTCACCTTTCGGTTTGATGTCGGCAGGGCAACGTTGGACAGCCGAGCGAACCGGGATCTGGATCGGGTGCGGGGCTGGATGAAACAGGAGGGCGCGGGACGGTCGCTGATGCTGATCGGGCATTCCAGTTCCGACGGCGATTTCGCGGCGAATGTGGCCCTGTCGCTGCAGCGCGCCCGTGAGGTCGAGACCCAACTGCGTGGGCTGGGCGTAACGCCAGAGGCCACCCACGGCGTCGGGCCGATCGCACCGGTGGCCTGCGATACCAGCGCCGAGGGTGCGCATCTCAACCGCCGCGTGGAAGTCTGGGTCCGATGAACGCCAACACCCCCCACTCGGCCGTCGGTCGGCCCATCGCCTGGCACCAGCCGCTCGCGATCGAACGATCGTTGTCACATTGGTGAGGGATCCCGCCAGATGATCACGATCGATATCAGACCTTGTGAGCCGCATCGGGCCTTTCACGCGCTATTGGTCGTGTCCGGTCTGCGTCGGCCACCGCTGTCCGCCCGGTTTACCATCATGGCGCGCCATGACGGCAAGTCGCGCTATGTTGGACCTGTCGGGTGGGAAGACAAATTCACCGAATGCCGCGAATTGGCGGCGGGCTGGGACGCGGAACAGAAGGTGCTGTGGCTGCTGCTGGGTCCGGCGGTGATCCAACCGCTGGACCGCGGGCCTTTCAATTTCACCCTGCTGCAGACGGGCGAACAGGTTACCGAACTGGCCATGCCCGCACCGATCCTGCTGCCAGGGCCGGACGGGCTGCCGCCGCTTGCCGAAAGCCACGACAAAGGCGTCGCGGCGACGCTCCCCTTGCCGTTGACGACCCGGGTTGCGGCATTCCGCGCCACCACGCCCGTTCGAGCCCTGTTTCAGACCCCGGACGGGGATCAGGTGGAACCGACGACCGTCGAAGCAGATGTGCCGCCGCACCGTAAGGACCCATCGGTCAAACCGGTGGTTCTGGGGATCGGCGTTTGTCTGGCGGCCGTCCTGGGTATCGGCTTCCTGCTGGCCGGGCAGGGCAAGGACCCCAAACCGCTGGTCAGCGCCGTGGTCGCGTCGTCCCCCGTCACGTCCGCCCAACGTCCGCTTCCCATCGCGTCCGACCCCGCTCCAATCTCGATAAAGGAGGCAGATACCGCGGCAGCGTCCATGCCGCATCCGCTTCCCGCGCCGGCCGCAACGCCGGATCCCGTGGTGGCGCCATCAACGGTTGCCGTATCCGATCCCGCGCCGGTCCCGGTCCCGGTCCCGGCCCAGGATGTGGACACGGCGGCGGCCCCGCCCATCGCAGCATCGGTTGGCCCTACGGAGGCAGCGGAGACGGTGGAAGACCCGGCTGGACGGTTGCCACAGGCGGAGCCTACCCCGCCACCACGGGCCGCCGAAGCGCCGGGCGCCCGCTCCGCATGCGGTGGTCCGCCGATCTCGGCTTCGATACCGACGATCGCGGATAGCACTACCCCGGAGGAAGCCCATTGCATCGTCCTCGGATGGATTGCATCCGGGCGAACCGACGATGCTGTCGCGGCACTGTCGTCGTTGCGGCGCTCTGGTTACCTGCCCGCGATGTTGGAGCTCGCGAAACTGTATGACCCGCTGTCGAAGCACAGCACGCCGCCACCGGCCCCCGAATTCGCCCGCGACGAGTACCGCCGTATCATCCAACGCGCCGGGGACAATCCCGTCGGCCAGGAGGCTCGCCATCGCCTGGACGCCTTGCGGGACGGCTGAAACGCGAGCCCTTCCGCCGCCGACACCTGATCGGATGGTGCCAGGCCCCTGGATTGCTTCGCTCCGCTCGCAATGACAGAGCCCATCCATCCATGGGTCAGTGGTTGGGGCGGTTGGCATGACACGATCCGGCGGGCGCGGATCTGCATCATAAGTCGGACCAGTCTTCATATCTGCACAATATTTCGCGAAACAACACCCTGTAGCACGTCTGAGACTATATCAAGTTCCCGAAACATGTCTGTTTTTGATACTGGTCGGCCGGGAAGAATACAGATGCAACCATTCGCTGCATGAATCGCGCGCCTTGGGCTGGGCCATAAAGGCAACCAACCAGCCAACTCTCCTGTCATATAGTTCCGCAAACCACATAATCTGGACTGAAATTGCCGTCCGAATTCCGTGGCCTGTCAATTGTGGGGCGTGAAACTTTTGTGCAGGATTTGTGGTGTAGTAAACCGGGACTAACGATCAGTCTTCGGGATCGCGGAATTCAGTCCCCTGGGGCCAGAAGCGCGGCCGATCCGGGCCATGCAAGGCCCAACGGCGGGTTCCCGGTGGTTGAAATCGCCCGGTAGGATGTTTGTATAGAAGAAGGACCACTGCCTCGCACCTCGCGGTCAACCGGCCGGAGGAGCAGCGGAGTGGAGCAGGAGAGACGATGTTGCGGAACTCAGAAATTACCGCCCGGAACGTCCCCGGCCCCATGACAAGCTGGCTGTTGGCGACTGCCTTGACGCTGGCTGGCGGCACCACGGCGTTCGCCCAAACCACCGCGACATGCGATAACTCCGCGAACGCTGGCAACAACGTCCAGGTGCGTGTCACGCAGCATCTGGGCCGGGCACAGGTGGAACTCAGCAAGCCGAACAGCGCCGGACGCAAGGTTGAAATTGAATACGGCGATGAGCTGTACATCCTGAAATTCGGCAATGACGGCCGCGTCCGCACCAACTTTGCCCTTCTGGCCGCCGAAAACAAGTTTGCCATCAGCATGAGCGAGGCGGCCCCGATCACCTGCTCCCTGACCGTTCCCGAATTCGCCAAATTGTATCGCGTGGTATTGCGGTGGCAGGAGCCGGTGCAGCTCGATCTCAATGTGATCGAACCTGGCGGACGGATCGGCGAGACAGGGCATGTCAACGCAAGCCGGCCGAACGGCAATCTTACGCAAGGCATCGGCGTGATGGACATCATCGGTGCGCCGCCGGCCGAAGGATCGACCGCGGAAGTTTCTTACGTCGTCCCGAACACGGCCGCGATTCCGCCCAACAGCGTGTTCGGCTTTCGGTTGGACTATGTCACGCGCGGCGGTCGTCCCGAGGCGCCCTATTGCGACGACCACCCCCTGGCCGCGCCGCAGATTGAGTTCATTACAATCGAAGGCGGCACAGTCACCACGCGCAAAATGAGCGTGAACCGGGCCCGATGCCGCGAGAAGATTACCGACGCGCGTCGTCTGATGCCCATTCGCCAGTAGCCCATCAAATACCGCCGTCCGCCGACTAAAGTGACAACGATCGTCCCACCCTCGCCCACGACGCCCGAAGGAGAGTTCAACCTGTGACACGATCGCGTCCGCCCCTCCCCGCCTCTTGTGATCGCAACGGCCCGGCCCGCGGCAGAATCGCCGCGGCCGTCGCCCTGATGCTGGGCGTGGTCACGGCGGCCTTCCCGGCGTCGGCGCAACGGGAACAGGCGCTACCGCGGGAGATCGTGCTGCGATTGGCTGGGTCCGGCACGATCGGGGCGAAAATGGCCCTGGAACTGGCGACGGGCTGGGCCAGGCATCTCAAGTTGCCGGCGGTGCGGGTCGATGGCGGCCTGGACCCGGACGAATACGACATCATCGCCGAGGGCGCGGAACGGTCGCAAAAATTGCGGATAGAGGTGCGCGCCAAGGGCACCGCAAGCGGGTTGGAGCCGCTGCTGCGTGGCCAGGCCGATATCTGGATGGCGTCGCGCCCCGCGCGCGAAGCCGATCTCGACGCGATGCGCCGCCGCAACGTCCCCAATCCACCGTCGCTGGCGCAGCTTCAGCAACCTGGTATCGAGAACGTCGTTGGATTGGCCGCGCTGGCGATCGTGGTCAATGCGCGCAACCCGGTCCCCGTGCTGTCCCCAGCGCAATTGCGCGACATCTACTCTGGCAAGGTCACCAGTTGGGCGCGGGTCGGCGGGCCGTCGAACATGCCGATCGGGCTCTACAGCGCCGAGATCGGATTCGGCAGTCTGGAAATGTTTTGCGTGACCATCATGGGAAACCCCGACTCGCAACGGTGCGCGGATGCCTTTCCGCGCCTGGTCGCGCCGCGGTTTACCGTGCTGGAGGATATGGGCGACGCGGTCGCCGGGAATCCGGCCGGCATTGCCTTCACCGATCTTTCGCTGCGACGAAGTGCCCGTGTGGTCCCGCTTGCAACCGATTGCGGCACCGCCGTCGAGCCCAGTCTGTTCCGTATCAAGACCGATGAGTATCCGCTCGGCCGGCGCCTGTATTTCTATCTTCCACCCGGACGGGAGCCGTCCGCGGCGACGCGTGAATTCCTGGAGTTCACGCTCAGCCCCGCCGGGCAGGCCGCCGTCGCGGCCGCCGGATTCGCAGACCTGTCGCCGAGCATGGCCGACCCCAACTACGCTACAGATCGCCTGGACGGCGCGCGGGAAACCATGGATGGCAGCCGCACCCGCGTAAGACAACAAGATGTGCGGATTCTGCAGGAAGCTATTGCCGGGGCCGATCGCCTGTCCATCACCTTCCGCTTTCAGGCCGGGACCAACGATCTGGACAGCCGAGCGGAGGCGGACCTGGAACGGTTGGTGAGGCTGATGCAGGCGCCTGGATATGGCAAGGCAAAGCTGACGATGATCGGCTATAGCGGCAGCGTCGGCGACTATGGGCAGAACCGTATCCTGTCACGCGACCGCGCCGAGGCCGTTCGCAACCGATTGCAGGACGCCGGCATCCAGGATGTCACCGCGGTCGGGGTCGGGCCGGTCGGTGCCGTGGCATGCAACCTTGATCCAACCACGGGTTCGCTGAACCAGCGCGTCGAAGTGTGGGTCCGCAGACCCAGACCGAGCTGATGGAGCCTTTCCTTTCGATCGCGTGGGGCAGGCCACCGGCTCGGTCCCCACATATGTCAAGTAACAATGGTACGAAGTCGGGACAATGTAATAGGGGCAAAACCGTGGGCACGCCGGTCTTGGGTTCCCCAAGCCGGTTGATCCTATCGGCAGCGCTCCGCGACTTTCGGTGCACCTGCCACTCAGGCAGGACGGAGCCGCGCTCTGACGTAATGGTCAAGTGGTGCGATGATC
>CAMATI010000036.1 GCA_945861095.1 Asaia bogorensis
GCCGGTTCGGCCATGACCTGGCTCTGGGTGCTGGGTCTGGTGCTGGCGATCGCGCTGCCGTGGTTCTTCTACGACTTCGCGAAAGCCCGCCATTCCGGCTTCATGATCTCCATGTTCAGTCAGGCGGGGATGATGATCATCTTCGCGCTGTCGTACAACATGTTGATGGGGCAGGCCGGATTGCTGTCCTTCTGCCATGCCGTGTTTTTCGGCTTCGGCGGCTATGTCTGCATCCATGCGCTCAACGGGGCAACCAGCGGCGGCTTCCCGGTGCCAATGGAAATCATGCCCCTGTTCGGTGGCCTGGCCGGTCTGGCCCTGGCCATCGTCTTTGGCTTCATGGCCACCAAGCAGCGCGCGACCGCCTTCGCCATGATCACGTTGGGTATTGGCGAACTGATGGCGACCGCCGCCTTGATGTTCCACCATTTCTTCGGTGGCGAGGGTGGCATCACCGCCGACCGCATGATCGACCGCAGCCTGTTCGGGTTCACTTTCGGCCAGTCGATCGAGGTCTACTACCTTATCGTGTTCTGGACCCTGGTCGCGGTCATCGGCATGTTCTTCCTGACCCAGACCCCGCTGGGCCGCATGGCGAACGCCTGCCGCGACAATTTTGAGCGGGCGCAGTTCGTCGGCTACGACCCGAAAATCGTGCGCTTCATCCAGTTCGCGCTGTCCGGCCTGTTCGCCGGGATCGGCGGCGCGCTGTACGCGATTTCGTATGAGATCGTGACCTTCGACTCGATGGCCGGGCCGCTGTCGGCCAACGCGTTGCTGATGGCCTATATCGGCGGCAGCACGGTGTTCGGCGGTCCGATCCTGGGCGCCGTGCTGATCACCGTGTTGCAGAGCGGGGTCAGCCTGCTGTCCAATTCCTGGCTGGTCTACGTGGGCGTGCTGTTCATCACCATGGTGACCTTCGCGCCGGCAGGGATCGCCGGCATCATCATGGCGCATGGTCCCATTCGGAAGGCGGGGAAACTGGGGCGACTCGCGGTGCCCTATGTGCGCATCCTCGTGCCGGGGTTGATCCTGGTGCTGGGCTTTGTCTGCCTGGTGGAACTGGTGTCGTTCCAGACCATCGGCGCCGCCCAGGGCAAGAAATTGGTCCTGTTTGGCAACCCCATCGATATCGCGTCCAACACGCCATGGGCGATCGCGATCGGCGGCCTGCTGATCGGCGGCATCTGGCTGCGGTTCGAAGCCAGGGTATTCGGCCGTGTCTGGGACGAGATAACCGCGGAATTGAAGCGCGGGGAGGCACGCACATGACCGGACAGGCTGTCAGCCTGCGTGACGTACGGAAGAACTTCGGCGCCACCGAGATCATCCGCGGCGTCACCCTGAACATCGCGCAGGGGGAGCGTCACGCCATCATCGGCCCGAACGGCGCCGGCAAGACGACGCTGTTCAATCTGATCAGCGGGCGGTTTCCGATCACCTCCGGCGAGATTCTGTTGAACGACACGCGTATCGACACGCTGCCGCCGCACCAGATCAACCGGATGGGGCTGTCGCGCAGCTTCCAGATCACCTCGATCTTCCACCAGCTGACGGTGTTCGAGAATCTGCGCTGCGCTCTGCTATGGAGCATGGGGTATCGCTACTCGTTCTGGTCGCCGTTATGGCGGCAACGCGCGCTGAACGAGAGGGCGGAATTCCTCATGGAGGAACTGAACCTCTCCAGCCGCAGCTCCACGCCCGCCGGCCTCCTGTCCTATGCCGAGCAGCGAGCGCTGGAAATCGGCATGACGATTGCCGGCGGTGCGTCCGTGGTCCTGCTGGATGAGCCGACGGCGGGCATGAGCAACACCGAAACCGATTACGCGATGGACCTGATCCGGCGCGTGACTCAGGGCAAGACGTTGCTGATGGTCGAACACGACATGAAGGTCGTGTTCGATCTGGCGGATACGATCACGGTGCTGGTGTATGGACAGGTGATTGCATCGGGGCCGCCGGAAACGGTGCGGGCAAGCCGAGCGGTGCAGGAAGCTTATTTGGGAGCGCTGGAAGAATGATGCTGGAAGTCCGCGACCTGCATGCGTTCTATGGCCAAAGCCATATCCTGCATGGCGTCGACCTGAGCGTCGACGAAGGTGAAATCGTCTCTCTGCTCGGCCGCAACGGCGTCGGGCGGTCGACGACCTGCAAGGCGATCATGGGGCAGGTGACGCCCCAAGGGCAGGTGCTGTACCGCGGGAAGAATCTGGCGGGGCTGCGCAGCGACCTGGTGGCACGGGCCGGGATTGGCTACGTGCCAGAGGACCGGCAGGTCTTCCCGACGCTGACGGTGCGTCAGAATCTGGAACTGGGCCTGAAGAAGGCCGGCAAGTTCGGCCGCTGGACGTTTGACGACGTGTTCCGGCTGTTTCCCAACCTGGCGGCGCGCCAGAACAACCCGGCCGGCGTTCTGTCGGGCGGGGAGCAGCAGATGTTGACCATGTGCCGCACCCTGATGGGCGATCCGGACCTGGTCCTGATCGACGAACCCACCGAGGGGCTGGCGCCGCTGCTGGTGGAACAGGTCGGCGTGCTGTTGGCCGAAATCGCCAGCCGTGGGGTGGCGATTCTGCTGGTGGAGCAGAAGCTGACGATCGCACTGAAGATTTCCCACCGGCTGTATGTGATGGGGCACGGCAAGATCGTGTTCGAGGGCACGCCCGCGGATCTGGCCGCATCCCCGGACGTTCGGCAGGAGTGGTTGGAGGTCTGAAGCCGTCGTTCGGCCTCGCGGCCTCGGCTTCGGCTGCCTGGTCAACCACCGGACGAACATCGGGTGGGACGCGCGCGCCCCCCGAGATGCGGGCGGCACACTGCCGGTGCGCAAGACGGGCGGGATCCTCCCGCGCGCATACCAGCGCCCTGTTGGGGTGGAAGGTTCACCGGCAAGAGCGGTTCGTTTAATACCAACCGACCGAACCGGTGACCGAAGGCGACAAAGGCCAATGTCACTACGAGCGCTGCCAAGCAATCCATGGCAACCGGCCGGATTGATGACGCCAAGACCCTGAATTTCTTGGCTACGCTTGCAATGATCTGATCGACCCTAAGTCATAGGTTGTGCTGATTGGAATTGTACCAGCCGGCCGAACCCGTGCTTCACAGCCGTCACCTCACCGTCATAGCCGGCCGCGATCCCCCCCCGTCCGTTGAAGCGCAGGTTGCCGGGTCAAGGCCGACGATGACGACAGGGCCGAGGGGCATGGTGCACCGGCGATTTTTTCGCCGGACCGCATGTAATAGATATCTCCAACAAGATACTATACAGGAGAGTGGCTCGCAGGCTGCAACCAAATCCAATCGGAGCGGTGTTTCATGACTGCATACAAGTTCCTTGCGATGACAGTTATCGGTGCGATCGGTGTCGCCGGCTGCACAGGCGGAAATCCTGCCTATGTAGTTGATGGATATGCCAGTTTCCCTGACAGACCGGGTTGCCCCGGATTCTCGGTGCACGTCGCCAGGACCGGCAACGTGGTCAGCGGAACCGCGATGCGCGATGGCGTTTCCAAAATCAGCACCCTGTCTGGATCGGTCGACGCGCTCAATCGCTTCAAGGTGGCCATCACTCCGGTCGACGCGGGCGCACCGACGGGAACCGTGGAAGGGGTGATCGCTCCCGCGGCGGGCACCGTGACCGGAACGCTCAGCAACGCGGGGTGCAACAACGGACCGATCCTGATGCGGTTCATGCCTAGGTCCTTTAGCTCCAGCGGCAGCGGTTGAACCCTGGCCTTATAGGATGATGCCCCGCTGGTGACGTGACCGCGGGTGCCGCGAACAACAACACGGTGCGGTCATGGCAGCCATTCTTGGGTGCCTCTGCACCCCCCGCGGCCGCTATCGGGAGGGTTAGGCGCGGGGGATGCGCCTGTATCGCCCCGCGCCGAAATTGCCGGGGTTTTCACCATCGCTGTTGCCTCGCCATCGTCCGGCCCGGTTGGAACGTCCGCCGTTAGAATCGAACAACGGCCGGCGTGCACCATTTCATGCCGCTCCGGCGGAGACCGTGCCTTTGATCCCCCGATCCCTATGGCCGATTGGGCGGTGCCATGTCACATAGGAGTGCCAGGGTGGATGTCGTGGCTCGGCCTCGGTCACCACCCAATCGGATAACAGTGGGCCGGCAACCAAGACCGCACCGTGGGCCGCCCCCAATTGCGAGGACCCATGAGCCTGATCGAAACCGGCGGCATCGACTGCGACATCCATCCCGCGGTGCCGAACCTCAAGGCCCTGTACCCATACCTGTCGGACCACTGGCGCGACATCATCATCCAGCGCGGCATGCATGAACTGGACTCGATCGCCTATCCGGTGAACGCGCCCATCAGCGCTCGCCCGGACTGGCGGCTGGACGGGCAGAAGCCCGGATCCGACCTGGAGATGCTGCGCCAGCACGCGCTGGACCCGTTCCGCACCAGCATCGCCATCGCCAACTGCCTGTACGGCGTGCAGTTGCTGTTCAGCGAGGACATGGGCGCCGGCTTCGCCAAGGCGGTGAATGACTGGATGGCGAAGGAGTGGCTGGACAAGGAGCCGCGGCTGCGCGCGTCCATCGTGGTGCCGATCCAGAACCCCGACATGGCGGTGGACGAAATCAACCGTGTTGCCCCGGACAAGCGTTTCGTCCAGGTCCTCATGCTGGTGATGGGCGACTTGCCGCTGGGCAAGCGGCACTACTGGCCCATCTATGCGGCGGCGGAAAAGCACGGGCTGCCGATCGGCATTCACGCCGGCAGCGCCTATCGCCACCCGGTCACGCCTATCGGCTGGCCGACCTATTACACCGAGGACTACGCCGCCCAGGCCGCCGCCTTCCAGCAGGGCCTGTCATCGCTGATCTGCGAGGGCGTGTTCACGAAGTTTCCCGACCTGAAAGTCGTGCTGCTGGAATCCGGCTTCACCTGGCTGCCCGCGCATCTGTGGCGCCTCACGAAGTTCTGGCGGGGCCTGCGGATGGAGATACCATGGGTGGACCGCGCCCCGGCCGAGATCGTGAAGTCCAATGTCCGCCTGACCATCACGCCCTGCGACGGCCCGCCGTCCGAGGAGATGTTCCAGAAACTGATGGAACACATGGACTCGGACGAATTGCTGCTGTTCAGCACCGACTACCCGCACTGGCAGTTCGACGGGGAGGATGTGCTTCCCCCTGGCCTGTCGCGGTCTTTGGTGCGTAAGATCATGATCGACAACCCAAGGGCTACGTATTCGCGACTTTGAACCTCGGGCCAGGACCCGGAAGTCCGCACGCAGAGTTCAGCGGTGTGGGCGGCTCCGGGGTCTCTGTGCAGAAGAATAACGACCTTGTTGTTGTGTCGCTATGTAACGCGTGTCCGCGAGCCACTCCGCGGGTCTCGGTCATCCGGTTTGCGATCACCGTCCAGGCCATGGACGCACCCACCCCGCGGCGTGCCAGTTCGGCCGGCCGACGCTGCGAGATCCCAGGTTGAGCCGACCACCGGATCAAGCTCGGGCGACCACGGATCTCTCGCGAACGGACCCCAGTGATGTCCCGGATGCAATCCCGTCCGCCGCACCTTGGTCTGACCGCTCATGGATGACCACCTCCGATATAAAGCTCTATCACCTGCCGTGTCCGCAGATCGGCTAGGTCGAGTTCGCCGGACCAGTTAGAGCCGATCTCAAGAAACAGAGCCCGCCCGAGGGGAACCTTTTCCGGCTTGCCGTCTTCCGTGAACAACTCAAGGCTATCCACGGGATCGGTCAGGGAAGCAAGTTCCCGTGCCGATTCCGGGGACGCGGTCTGGATTATGGCAAGGATATCCAGGTAGCGTCGCTCCCCGAGGTTCGGCAACGCCATCGCGAGACGGTGCGTCAATTCAATCTTCAGCCGCCCCCAAGACCCGCGATCCGGCACGAACCCCACCCGCAACCACGCATAGCGCCCAATATGCTCGGCATCGAGGCGTATCGTGGAAACTCCGATCAGATCGGCAAACCGCACCAAGTCGCCCATGAATCGCCGGCCGTGACCCTGGCTCCGTCGTCCTTCCGAGATGAACATCCTATCCGCGTTGATAACGGATCCTGACAGATCGAGCGTGCGGGCATGGAACCAGAAGTCTCCATCGCCGAACGCGCCTTCGACCCGGATCGAAAATCGTTCGGTCCGACCGTCGAACTGCGTCACGGTCATGCGCTTTTCGCCGGGCCAGCTTGCCGACAACGCGTCGCCGACACCCTCCGGGGTCAGGCCGAATTGCGCGACGAAACGATCGTGCCACCATTGGCGAGCGGTGGGATCGACGACGGCCTCGAAGCGGATGCGGTTTCCGTCGGCATAGATTCGGTCGCCGACCCTGCTGCTTCCGTCGTCCTCGGTCACTGCCCCCCCTTCCGCCATCACGAGACGCACCGTCCGGTTCCGCCACGGCTACGTGGGTTGGCGGGCAACACCACATGTGGTGGGGGACAGACGCACCGTCTAGGCCAATCGGCTCCGGATGACGGACATGGGACAACTGGTCTGGCTTTTCCGGGTGCGATGGCGCAATGTCGATAACAATATATATCCGCAACCTACGCCCGCCTGACGGAGACGGTCCAATGAACGTCCAGGTCACGACGAAACCGACACCGGAAACGGTGAACACGTCCAAGCTCGCCACGGCCGACTGCGACATCCATCCGCAGCGCGCCAACGACAAGGTGCTGCATCCGTATCTGGAAAAGCGCTGGATCGACCATATGACGACCTTCGGCTCTCGCCCCCGGCAGGCCTACCAGAAGGGGCCGGCCTATCCGAAGGGGCAGCCCAACGCGTCTCGTCGCGATGCCTGGCCACCGGAGGGCGGTGGACCCGGAAGCTCCCTGTCCTTCATGCAGAAGCAGCTTTTGGACGAGAACAACTGCGTCCTGGGCATCCTGAACCCGACCGGCGACAACGGCCAGGCGTTCCAGAACCGGGAGTTCGGGGCGGCGGTCTGCCGAGCGATGAACGAGTGGATATTGCATGAGTGGCTGGAGCCGGAGCCGCGGTTGAAGGGATCCATCGTCGTTCCGTTCGAGGACGCCGATGTCGCGGTCAAGGAGATCGAGCGCTACGCCGCCGATCCGCATTTCGTGCAGGTGCTGATGCTGAACCGCACTGGTGAACCGCCGGGCCAGAAGCGCTACTGGAAAGTGTATGAGGCGGCGGCGGCGGCGAACCTGCCCGTCGGCGTGCATGCGTTCGGCTTCGGCGGCCATCCCGTCAGCGGCTCTGGCTGGCCGTCCTATTATATCGAGGACATGGTCGGCCACGCGCAGTCCTGCCAGACCTTCCTGACGTCGATGGTGATAGAGGGCGTGTTTGAGCGCTTCCCGAATTTCCGCATGGTCCTGGTGGAGGCTGGGTTCGCCTGGGTGCCATCCCTGGCATGGCGATTGGACAAATTGTGGAACCGGCTGCGGGTTGAAACGCCGCATCTGAAGCGGCTGCCGTCCGAATACATCCACGACCATGTGTGGCTGACGACCCAGCCGATGGAAGAGCCGGCGAAGCGCGAGCAGGTGCTGGACGCGATCGACTGGATCGGCTGGGACCGGCTGCTGTTCGCGACCGACTATCCGCATTGGGACTACGACGATCCCACCCAGGTGCTGCCAATGCCGCTGGATGATCAGAAGAAGCGCGATTTCTTCCTGAACAATGCGATGAAGCTGTACGGGCAGGACTGACGGACGACGGGGCGGCCGCTTGCGCGTTCACGCTCGGATCGAGCCCGAGCAGGACGATGGGGACGCTTCCCGATCGGTCAGACGTTACGTCGGCCGGTATTGCACGCCCATGTGACTGAGGGGGGCGCCGCGCATGTCTGTCGACGCCCGGTCCGTGCCGGCCGGCACGTCCGTCGAAACCGATCTCTGTATCATCGGGGCGGGCGCCGCGGGTATTGCCATGGCGCTGCAATTCCTGGCCGCCGGCCTGCGTGTCGCCCTGGTCGAAGGCGGCGGGCTTGAGTACGAGGCCGACACGCAGTCTCTGTATGATGGGGCATCGGTGGGGCGGTCCTATCCCGGCCTGACCACAACGCGCATGCGGGCGTTCGGGGGGACGACCAATATGTGGGGCGGCTGGTGCGTGCCGCTCGACCCGATCGATTTCGAGCCGCGGGAGGGGCTGCCGTACCGGGGATGGCCGTTCACCCGCGCCGAACTCGATCCGTGGTACGAGAAGGCGCACAAGGTGCTGGACCTTGGGCCATACAACTACCGCATCGACGACTGGGGCATACGGACGGATCGTATCCCCGCGCCCTTTGCCGGACCGCATCTGGTCTGTCGGATGTTGCAGTCTAGCCGGCAGCCCGTCCTGGCGCAGGCCTATGGCAAGCTGCTGGAGCGGGCCAGTCCGGTGACGGTCTATTTGCATGCGAACGCTATGCATCTGGCCGCAAGCGAAACGGGGCGGGAGGTAAGCGGGCTCTCGGTCGCGACCCTGTCCGGCAACCGGTTTACCATTCTGGCAAAGAAATATGTCGTGGCCGCCGGCGGTATCGAGACGGCGCGCCTGTTGTTGGTATCAGGCAGTCCCGATGGGCCGGGCCTGGGCAACCAGCATGATCTGGTCGGCCGGTTTTTCATGACGCATCTCGAATACAGCAGCAGCGCCATGGCCATCGCTGATCCGTATACCGATTTTGGCTTCTGCACGAACGAGGAGCTCAAATCCAGCGGCCGGTTCTATGATCCGTTCGGTCTGAAATTCGTTACTTTTGTGGGCGTCTCCGAGACGAGCATGCGCCAGCTCGAGCTGCCGAACGCCCGGTTCCGATGGACCTACGAGTACGATCCCGCCAAGCAGACCATCAATGCATTTCGGCGGCTGTGGCATGGGCCGTGGGACAGCTCCAGATTGGACGATATCGGGGCGGTCATCCGCGATCTCAGCGTCGCCGGCGAATACGCGACGCGCAAAGCGCTCAGCAAGCCCGCCCTTCTCGTGCGGGCGCTGAATGTGCACATGACCGGCGAACCGCTGCCCAACCCGGACAGCCGCATCAGGCTCGGGGATGAGCGCGACGCGCTGGGTATGCGCCGCGTTGTCGTTGATTGGCGCCTGACCGCTCAGGACAAACAAAAGGCCTTGGAGTTGCAACGTCTGCTGGGTACCGAGGTCGGCCGTACCGGCCTCGGCCGCCTGCGGATTGCCATGAAGGACGACGATGCCACATGGCCGGACGACACCTACGGCGATGAGCACCACATGGGCACCACGCGCATGCACGTCGATCCGGCCCAAGGCGTCGTGGATGCCCAATGTCGCGTGCACGGTATGGAAAACCTGTTCGTCGCCAGTAGTTCGGTGTTCCCGACAGCGGGCGTGGCAAACCCGACCCTGACCATCGTGGCTTTGGCGCTACGTCTGGCCGATCACCTGAAGCGGCAACTGACATGAAAGACCCCATACGGAGCGGTCGGCGCGCGGTGGTGGGCGGCCTTGGGGCAGGTCTGTCGCTGGGCTTCGCCTCGGCGGCAGAGGCTGGCGGGGACAGGGAACGAAGGCGCGCCCTCTCTGGTCTGTTCACGGCGTTGCCGTCCGCCCGCGCGATCGGTGCGGCGTATCTGCGTTCCTGTGCCGATGACGGGCTGGATGCAGCGACGTTGGCCGCGGAGTTACCGGCCGAGGTGACAATGACCGTCTTGCGCGAGACGGTCGCGGCGCGGGTGCGTGACGATTTCGCCAATGCCCGCGTCGTCAACGTGGATGGCTGGCTCCTCGCCCGCACCGAGGCGCGGCTTTGCGCCCTGGCGTATTTGGTGGCGTGATCCCGACCATAGACCGCGGCCGCGAGACCGCGGTGGTCGCACGTCCCGCCTCGTCCGCTCCGGCATACTGACGGTCGCACGGGGCATTTTCGTCAGGTGCGCGTCCAAAAGTATTCCGGTGCCGCGCGACCGGCAGTTGGTCGGATGACGCAGTAACCGAACGAGCCGAGGCAATGATCGAACTCCTGGTGGCGTCCTTGGTTTTCATAAGCGTGCTGACCGGCGCGTCGGCGGATCCCGCGCGTCATCTTCTGCTCGACTACACGACAACAGCGATTGACAGTGTTTGAGGGTCGAAGTCAGCCGACGATAAGCCTGTTATGGAGCGCGGAATGGACGCTGTAAGCAGCGCGTATTCGCGACTGCTTGGCGGCACGGACGTCATCTGGCGGGAGCGGGACGATGGCGCGCCGATACTTGGATCGGTGCGGCTGCTGGTTGCCAATATGGAAGCCGCGAACCCGGCGTTGCGGGCGAGCGCGCTACGCACCCTGGAAATGCTGCTCAACACGCGCTGGATTTTGCACGGACGCACGGCAAGCCCGATCCTGCCGCCCTTCATGCTGTTTCTGACCTGTTGGATAACCGCGGTCTTCATGAGCTTCGGACTCAGCGCGCCCCGCAACGCGACGATCATGACCGGTCTCGTGATCTGTGCCGCCGCTTTGGCCACGTGCTTTTATATGACCGTCGAAATGGACCGGCCGTTTGACGGATTTCTCGGCATCGGCAGCTTTCCTCTGCGGGATGCCGTTTGTCATATGACCCGATGAGGGAGCCGTGCCTGAAGGGGGCCCGATCTGTCCATATGCCACGAAGCAGGCGGTGCCGCTGCCGGCGGGGATGGGAGAAGGGGCCGCGACTGGTGTGCCGTCGTGTCGCATGGGACCGGGGCGGCCAGCAGGTGGAGCCAGCAGGTGACAGCCGATGTCAGGACGCGGGCGGAGGGCCAGGCTTCTGGCCTCGGCGCGATACTATGTCCGCGGAAAGTGTGCGTGCACTGCTCCAGGACGACATCGCGCCACACGGTCCCGGGCGGTGGACGCGATTTCCACCGGTATTTCGGGGCGGGGTTGGTGGAGCCGAGGGGAATCGAACCCCTGACCTCCTGAATGCCATTCAGGCGCTCTCCCAACTGAGCTACGGCCCCAACCTCCGAGGGCGCGACGTATAGACCGGCCTGTTCGGCGGGATCAAGAGGCAGATTTCATCGACGTGCGGTTGCGTTTGCCGGAGGACCTTTTTCCGGCAGCCAGACATCGGTCCAGCCGATGATATTCGCGGCGTCCGTCAGACGCACCCGGGTCCGGCCCGGGCCGTTGCGTTGCATGATGCTCACGGCGGTCGGGACCGTGATGATGCGGCAATTCGCGGGTTCGTCCTCGTTTCCCAGGCGCCGAGACGCCAACCGCTCCAGATCCGCTTCCTGCCGGCACAGGGCGGCACCCGGGTCCAGGCGCGGCCATGCCAGAGGCGCCGGTTTGACGTCCGGCAGACCCGGGCCTTGCTTTTTGATGATCAAGCCGGGGGCATCAAAAAAAATCTGGGCCCGCGCGGCGGGTGCCGCGGCCGTGACAGACCAGGCCAAAGCCAAGAACCACAGGGGTTTGAACGTGCGCATGACCGCTCCCGCTAGACGACTCCGGTTCATTCTATGGCGGACAGAGGCGGTCGGGCGCAACCATACGGGTGGCGAACCGGGTCGAGGCGCGCTGCCCGTCGGCGAACCGCCAGTGCGAACCGCCGGTGCGAACCGCCGGTGCGAACCGCCGGTGCGAACCGTCAGGGAATCGCGGCCGCTATGCCGCTCGCCCCCATGACCGCGCCGTGCAAACCGGCGATACTGCCGCACAGGAACCGTCCGAGAGGCATCATGCCCGACCAAACCCAGGCGCCCCCGCTGCTCGACGTGCGAGGCGTCACCTTGCAATACAAGACCCGGGACCATCTGGTCACGGCGACCTACCGAGTCGATTTCACGGTCCAACGCTCCGACCGCTTCATCCTGCTGGGACCGTCGGGCTGCGGCAAATCGACCCTGCTGAAGGCCGTGGGCGGCTATATGGCGCCGACCGAGGGCGATATCGTCCTGAAAGGCACCCGCGTCACGCGGCCCGGTCCGGATCGCATGATGGTGTTCCAGGAATTCGACCAGCTTCTGCCCTGGAAGACCGTGCTGCAAAACGTGATGTTCGCGCTGGAAACCTCTGGCCGGCTGCGCGGCAAGGCGGCGCGGGACCGGGCGCTGCACTACATCGAGAAGGTCCATCTGACCCGATTCGTCGACGCCTACCCGCACACCCTGTCCGGCGGCATGAAGCAGCGCGTCGCCATCGCCCGCGGCATGGCGATGGAGCCCGACATTCTGCTGATGGACGAACCCTTCGCGGCACTCGACGCCCTGACCAGGCGGCGCATGCAGGACGAATTGCTGCAACTCTGGGACGACACCCGCTTCACCGTGCTGTTCGTCACCCATTCCATCCCGGAAGCGGTGAAAATCGGCAACCGCATCCTGCTGATGTCGCCGCATCCCGGCCAGGTGAAGGCCGAGTGGAACAGCGTCCCCCGCGATGCCGACCCGGCCCTGGCGGTCGCCCTGGAAGAACGCATCCACAGCGTCCTGTTCGCCGACCGCGTGGAGGAGCAGGAACATGTCTGACGCCCTTCCCCGTCCCGAAGTCAACCGCACCATCCGCGGCGCCGAGGATTTCGGCATCGTCGAAAAAGCCCTGACCCCGTGGGAGCGGCTGTATCACCTGGTCTGGCTGCGCAAGACCATCCTGCTGATCGTGCTGGCAACGATCTGGGAGGTCTACGGACGATACCTGGACAATCCGCTGCTGGTGCCGACCTTTACCGAAACGGTGACGGCTCTGTTCGGTGGATTGGAGTCGGGCGTCCTCCTGGATCGCGCCTGGACGACGTTGAAAGTCCTCATGCTCGGCTTTTCCGTCGGCGTGTTTCTGGCCGCCGTACTGACGATCCTGGCGATTACCACCCGGGTCGGCACGGATTTCCTGGAAACCGTCACCGCGATGCTCAGCCCGTTGCCGGCGATCGCGCTGCTGCCCCTGGCGCTGATCTGGTTCGGGCTTGGCATTGGCAGTCTCGTGTTCGTCATGGTGCATTCCGTGCTGTGGCCGCTGGCGCTGAACACCAATGCCGGGTTCCGCGCCGTTTCGCCCACCTTGCGCATGGTGGGACGCAATTACGGCCTGTCTGGCCTGGGGCTGGTGCTGAAAATCCTGATCCCGGCGGCGTTTCCATCCATCCTCGCCGGGCTTAAGATCGGCTGGGCGTTCGCCTGGCGCACCCTGATCGCGGCGGAACTCGTGTTCGGCGTGGCGTCCGGCAAGGGCGGCCTGGGATGGTATATTTTCGAGAGCAAGAACCAGCTCGACATTCCGGAAGTGTTTGCCGGGCTGCTGACCATCATCGTGATCGGATTGGTGGTGGAAAACGTAATCTTTCGCACGATCGAACAGCGTACGCTTCGTCGGTGGGGCATGCAGAACTGAACGGGGAGAGAACAGATGGAAACAATCGTCGGCAGCGGGAAACACACCTTCCGAGTGCATGAAGACTGGCAGAAGCCCCCGGCGGACATCGAGATCAAGGCCGCCGCCGTCGCGGTGGACGCGCAAGATCGGGTGTTCTGCTTCAACCGCAACCCGGCGCATCCGGTGGTGATCTTCGATCGCGACGGGAATTTCCTGTCATCCTGGGGCGCCGGCCTGTTCAACCAGCCGCACGCGATCCGCTTCGACGACCAGGGCGCGCTGTGGCTGACCGACGGGCACAGCATGCAGTTCTTCAAGTTCACGCCCGACGGGACGTTGTTGCAGACGATCGGTGTGAAGGATCAACGGTCCGACACCGGCGTGCCGTCCGACGACCTAAGCTCGACCGCCTGGAAGAAGGTGCGGCACGGCGCCGGTCCGTTCAACATCCCGACCGATATCGCGTTTGCCGGTGATGGTTCGATGTTCATGACCGATGGGTATGGCAACGCCCGCGTGCACAAATTCTCCGCCAATGGAGACTACCAGTTTTCGTGGGGGGAGCCGGGGGACGCGCCCGGACGCTTCAACCTGCCGCACGGAATCTGGGTGGATCGGCACGGGCGGCTGATGGTGGCGGACCGGGAGAACGACCGGGTGCAGGTGTTCGACCAGGCCGGCGGGCTGCTGGGCATCTGGCCGACCGAGTTGATCGGGCCGGCGTTCTTCTATGTCGACGCGGATGATGTCGTTTACATCCCGGAACACAACGGCGGCATGATCAGCGTGCTGACATTGGACGGCGAGCGCCTGGCTCGCTGGGGAGGGCCGGTGCACAAGTCCTGCCATGGGATCTGGGGGGATTCGCGCGGGGATATCTATGTGGTGCAGCCCGGGGATTGGGGGCGGGTTCGGCGGGTGGTGAAATACGAACGGGTTTAGGTGGATTTTCGCGCCCGATTGCGGTGACGAGAACGCCGTGGGCTATCAGGGGGGCGTTGGTGCAAGGTCTTGATTTTCGCATCGCGATGGCCGGCGTCGCGCGTTTCGACGGATCGGCGAAGGTCACGCGATGACGGATGTGCCTGACCCTCTCCGGCTGCGCATCCGCGTGATGTTGGGACGCTCGATAGCAGTCGGCCCCGGTAAGGCTGATCTGCTCGCGGCAATCGCGGAAACAGGCTCGATCTCCGCCGCCGGTGTCGCCCTGGGCATGAGCTACAAGCGTGCATGGTATCTGATCGACACCATGAACCAATGCTTTGCGGAACCAGTCGTCCACGCCAGTCGCGGCGGCAAGGGTCACGGCGGTGCCCGGCTCACGGCCATGGGAACGCAAGTGCTCAACCTCTTTCGCGCCATTGAGACACACGCCGCCACGGCGACCGCGGCCGAATTGGAGGCACTGTCCCGCTTGATCGCCGAGAGTCCGCCCGCCGACAGGTAGACAGCGTGATTCACCTGAATTATAGTCGATTGGCTATATCAATCGGGGTGTGAAGCATGGGCACTTGGCCGCGCCGACAATTGCTGGCAGGGACAGTTGCTTTTGCGGCGGGTGTTGGTGCACGCGACACAACGGCAGAACCGGATGTGCCGCCAATCGCCGCCGCTTCCGATCTCAAATTCGCTCTCGATGAGATGGTGCCACGATTCCAGGCGGAATCTGGCCGCGCGGTGAAAATCATCTATGGCTCGTCCGGCAATTTTGCGCGCCAGCTTCAGCAGGGTGCGCCGTTCCAAATGTTCCTCTCGGCCGATGAAGGGTTTGTCTTTCAGCTTGCCGAAACCGGAAAGGCGTTGGATCGGGGCGCCCTTTATGCCGAGGGTCGGATCGTGCTGTTCGCGCCGCACGGGTCCACCCTTAGGCCCGACGCGGAGTTCATTGGTCTTCGTGCCGACCTGTCGGCCGGGCGCATTCAGCGGTTCGCCATTGCCAACCCGGAGCACGCGCCGTATGGCCGAGCGGCAGAACAGGCGCTGAAGTCGCAGGGATTATGGGAAGCGGTCCAGCCGAAACTGGTGCTGGGTGAAAACGTTTCGCAGGCCGCCCAGTTTGCCAGTTCCGGTTCGGCTCAAGGCGGGATGTTCGCCTATTCGTTGGTGCTCGCCCCCGTGATTGGCAAGCTTGGCACCTATGCCCTCGTCCCGTCCGATTGGCATGCGGCATTGCGTCAGCGGATGGTGTTGATGAAGAGCGCGGGCGGTACCGCTCGTGCATTCTATGCCTATATTCAGACACCCTCGGCGCGCACGATCTTCCGGAAATATGGGTTCATCCTGCCCGGCGAAACGTCGTGACCCGATGGACTGGGTCGCGCTTGCGCTCTCCTTCAAGCTAGGTTTGCTGACTGTTTTGATCCTCCTGCCGGTCGGAATCATTTTCGGCCGATGGCTGGCGTTTCACCGCTTTCGTGGGCGTGCCGTGGTCGAAGCCATGCTGGCATTGCCTTTGGTGTTGCCGCCAACGGTGATCGGCTTTTACCTGCTGGTTTCCTTCGGTGGCTATTCGCTTCTCGGGCAAGCCTGGCAGGCGATGTTTGGCCATTCCCTGGTATTCAGCTTCGAAGGCCTGCTGTTCGCATCGCTGCTGATCAACCTGCCGTTCGCGGTGCAGCCTATGCAACGGGGGTTTGAGGCAATCCCGGCCGATCTGCGCGAGGCCGCGGCCGTATGTGGTGGGTCGGCCTGGTACGTATTCAAGGCAATCGAATTGCCTCTCGCCTGGCCGGGTATCGTTACCGGCCTGGTGCTTGCCTTCGCACACACGCTCGGTGAGTTCGGTGTCGTATTGATGGTGGGTGGTTCGATACCGGGTGAAACACGCACGATCGCCATCGCGATCTATGACCGGGTGCAGGCGTTCGATACGGCTTCGGCCGGCATCATGTCGGCGCTGTTGCTCGCACTCTCGGTCACAACGCTCGGCGTCATCTATGCCCTGTCGAACCAGGTGGGCCGCCGGACGTGACGCAGGGGGCGCAGGCCGGCGATATTTTTCGGAGCGTAGTGTTCGATCGTTGCTTCTGAAACCGATGCGCGTCGGTACTGGTGCGCGGGGCGGATGGCGTTCCCGCGGCAGAAAACGATATGGTCGTCGATCCATAGCGCCCGGAGCCGTCATACCTGCCCCAACCTTACGTCCTCGTGCCATTCGTGTCCTACTGGTGAGAATGGCGGAGCTTACCCAGGCCCCTTGCCTGTCCGGGAGCGTCTCATTGTTTGGGAACAACACGAACCGCGGCGCCGCGATTCTCAACACGAAGACACGAAGGGCACGAAGCAGGGGCTGGTGGACCAGGGCCGCCGGCGGGGGTCATTGCGCCTCGGGATGAAGCCAGTCTCTCAAGAGATAGCGCTACAAGAGCCTTAATTTCCGCCCGCCACTGGTCCAGTGACATGAACATGGGTTGGTTCGTGATTATTTGTGTCGATTCCGAACCGGAACCCGTGCGCACGGTGGACGACAACCATCGATCAAATGCAATCTGTCAGTTGGGTTTATCAACCCGCGACAAGCGACCTGTTATCCTCGGCGTGGCGCGCAATGGTCATGGCGAGGAGGCCAGGAGATCCTCCGTCACGCTTGAACAAAGGTCGCTTTCTCGACCCACCCGCACCGGCGATGCGCGAGCCCAGCCAACACCGATAAGCCGGATTTGTCCTATAAATCAGGCATACGCTCAATCGACAGGCAGTCGTAAACGACAGGTTAACCGCGCCTATCCGAAACAATACCCCCCGATACCCGCATTGATTCGCAACGAAAACCCACCATATCGGCGCCTGTCCGGAATGGATCCCCAAAGCCCCGAACTTAAAGTAATATCTTAAGAACCGATCGCCAGGGCCTGTGCATGGTCAGCCGAACGCGGAGATGGGCAAACGGGGCAACCATGCGCGGCTCGTTCGGTTGGACGCACCGGGTGCCCGCCTCGGGACGGTTCAGCGCGGGATTGGGCGGCGGCTGCCCTATGCAACGCCGCCATATCGCGCCGGCCGCCCGGACCCTATCCCTCAACCAGTTCCAACCCCTCCCGGCTCGGCCCCTCGATCATCACCGCGCGCGTGTCGCCCAACCGGTAGATGTCGGACAGAAACGTCACCCCATCGGCGCGCAACTTCCCGACCCATGCATCAAGATCGGCAACCGACAACCCGATGTGATCCTGCATCTGGCCGATAGAACCGCCCAACGGCGCCTCCCCCTGATTGGCATACCAGATCATATCGACGTCCCCGAACGTCACCCCACCGCGCGGCGCCCGGAACATCCCGGCCCGATCCAACGCCGGAAACGTCCGATCCGGGGTCCGAGGCACCTGGCAATCCGCCTCCGTCACGGTCACGGCGCCGAAACTGGCGCGGGACGGAGCATTCAGCGCGCGCTGGTACCAGAGCTGCGCGCACAGCGGATCTTCCTGCCACATATGAATATGGTTGAACCGTTCGGCCGGATAATTTCCGGCGATTTCGAACAAGGCCGCCTCCGGTCCGCCCCGGAAATATGCAAATCCCGGCCCATGTGGCGGTGGCGTTCCGGCGGCCTGGAACGCCGCGATCTGGGCCGGCGTCACGCCCAGCAGGTCGCCGATTTTGAACCAGGTGTCGCTGCTGACCACGACCGAGCCATCGCCTACGCCGGTATATAGCGGCGCGATCGTCACCTCCGGCCGGTTCGCGAAGGTGGATGCGGCGGTCCGGACATCGGTGACATGCCAGCCGAAATGCCAGATCGCGCTTTGCGGTTCGCTGGGGGGCGGGGCCGAGACCTTGTCGAACAGGATCATGCAGTCGTTCGGCGCGAACAGCGCCGGGAACCCGCCCCATTCCCCTTTCGTCCCGCTGGGAAATTGCCGGACATAAAAGGCGATGGCGGCATCCGGATCGACGGAGCGCAGGTGCAGATGATGGAAGCGGGGCGTTGGCAACATGGCGTTCCCTCCGATTGGTTCCGACGATGATCCGGCTTTGGTTACACGTCCAGAAACACAGTCTCCCCGTCGCCTTGCAGCCGGATGTCAAGCCGCCAGACCCCCGGCCCATCGTGTGTGGCGATCAGGGTGCCGCGCAAACCGGCGTCCTCGATGGACGACAGTAGCGGGTCCGTCGCATTCAGCGGATCGCCGGCGAAATACGCGCGGGTCGCCAACCCGGCCATCAACCCGCGGCCGAGCAGGCAGATGGCGATATGCGGCGCCTGTTGAGCGTTGCCCAGACCCGCGACCGGGCCCGGTTTGATGGTGGTCAGACGGAACGTGCCGCTTGCATCGCTGTTCGCCCGCCCGAATCCGGGGAATATGTCGCTGGTAGGCGGGTCGGACTGCCAGATCTCCACGCAGGTATCGGGGCAGGGCTTGCCGTCGCCGTCGACGATGGTGCCGGTCAGGACGATTTTGGCGCCGGTTGCGCCGAACCGGGTCAAGTCGGCCCAGTCCTTGTCCTCGATCAGATGCCAATAGGGGCCGATGGTCTGGCTGGCGGTGGCGATTCCCATGGGTCAGGCCTCCATCGGCGTGGCGCCACGGCCACGCAGCACGACATCGAACCGGTAGCCCAGCGCGTAGTCGGCCTCGGTGATGTCCCGATCGAATGCCGCGATCAGCCGGTCGCGCGCGCTTGTGTCGGCGATCGCGTTGAAGATCGGGTCGTAGGCGAGCAACGGATCACCGGGGAAATACATCTGCGTGACCAGCCGCGTGGCAAAGGCCGGTCCGAAATAGGAGAAATGGATATGCGTCGGCCGCCACGCATTGTGGTGGTTCGGCCAGGGATAGGCTCCGGGACGGATGGTCACAATCCGATAGCGTCCGTTGGCATCGGTATAGACTCGCCCGGCGCCATGGAAATTCGGATCCAGCGGCGCGTCGTGCTGATCGCCCGGGTGGTCGTAGCGGCCGGTGGCGTTGGCCTGCCACACCTCCACCATCGTATGCGGCACCGGCCGGCCGTCCTCATCCAGGATGGTGCCGGCAACGACGATCCGCTCGCCGATGGCTTTCTGGCCGGTGGTGCTGACCGTCAGATCGGCAGATGGCGGAAAATGGGTTTGGGAGAATACGGGACCGGTGGTTTCCGTGATGGTATGGGGGATTTTGATCGGCGCGCGCAGCGGATGGCGCTTGCGGGTCGTGACATAGTCCGGCGTGTCAAGCGACGGTTGCGAGCCAGGTGCGTAAGGACGGAACGGGACAGGGTCGCTCATCATGCGTCTCCCAGGGATGATTGGGGGAAATTGCATCCCCCCGCGAAGGCTGGCAACCAGGACATAGGGCAATCAGAATGGACGGATCGCGGAGGACACGCCATGGCGTTCGGCACGATCACGCAAACCGAGATGCAGGCCGCGCAGGCCTTGACCATGGTGACAATCGTGGCATGGCTCGCCGCCGGTTATTTGCGCGGCAACACGCGCCGTATCCGCGTGGGGATACTGGCGCTGTACCTGATCGGCGTGGCCGCCTTCGTCCTGTATGGGTTAGCGGGATAACACACCGGTTCGGTCGTTTGTCCTATCGCCCTCCTCGTCATAGCCGGACTGGCAACCCGCGCTTCAACGGCAGGGGATGGGGGGTCAAGTCCGGCGGGGAAGGATTGCGGCTGGTGGTTCGGGGCGTCTATATCACGCCGGAATGCGCACCTTCATCGAATTGATCCCCCGGATCAGGTTGGAGTATCCGCGAACCGGCGGCTCCACTACCTCGATCACCGGGAAGCGCTTCAGGATTTCTTCCCACAGGATCGACAACTGCATCTCGGCTAGGCGGTTGCCGACGCAGCGATGGATGCCGAAGCCAAACGACAGATGCTGGCGAGGCCGGGCGCGGTCGATGATGAATTCGTTGGCGCGATCGATGCCGTCGTCGTCCCGGTTGCCCGAGAGATACCACATCACGACTTTCTCGCCCTTGCGGATCTGCTTGCCGCGGAGTTCGGTGTCCTCCAGCGCGGTGCGCCGCATATGGATGACCGGGGACTGCCAGCGGATGATCTCCGGCACCAGGCTGGGGATCAGCGCCGGATTGGCGCGCAGCTTGTCGTATTCCCCGGGATTCTGGTTCAGCGCCCACAACCCGCCGGAAATTGAGTTCCGTGTCGTGTCGTTGCCCCCCACGATCAGCAGCAGCAGGGTCCCCATGAACTCGTTGGGTCGCGATGGCAGGTCGCGGGTCGCTTCGCCGTGGGCCAGCATGGAAATCAGGTCGGCGCGGGGCGGCTGGGCGGCGCGTTCGTTCCAAAGTTCGGTAAAATACTCGACGGCGCCGAGCAGGACGGCATCGCGCTTGTCTTCGCTGTCGATTTCGGTGCCGGCGCGGGTGTTCACGGACGCGACGTTTGACCAGTAGGTCAGCTTGCGCCGTTCCTCGAACGGGAAGTCGAACAGGGTGGCAAGCATCTGCGTGGTCAGTTCGACGGACACGCGATCGACCCAGTCGAACACCTCTCCCCGCGGCAGTCCGTCCAGGATACGGCAGGCGCGTTGGCGGATGGTGTCGGACAGGTTCGCCAGGTTCATCGGCGCGACGATGGGCGCGACCACCTTGCGCTGCTCATCGTGCTTCGGCGGGTCCATGGAGATGAAGCTCGGGCGGCGGAAATCCATCGGTATGTCGCGGATGACGATGCCGCCCATCATGGCGTCCGAGGAAAACACCTTGTGATTGGTGTCCACCTTCATGATGTCGGCATATTTGGTCACCGACCAGAAGGAGCCATACATGCCGTCGCGCGTATGGTGCACCGGATCGTCGCGACGCAGGCGGGCGAAATAGGGACCCCAACTGTCTTCCTGGTAAAGCCGAGGCTGGCTGACATCGATCCGGTCCAGCGGCATCGACCACGCGTCTTCGGCGCGATCTGGGTCCCACGCGCCGTCGGCGCGATCCAGGTCGATCGGTGCGTTCATGGCCATCCTCCTGCGTGCCCGCCGATTGTCTCGGCTGCGTCCCAGAAGAACCCTAGACTGTCGGCCGGCTGGACGCAAAGCTACCCCCGGGCCGGCCCGCGCCTCAGAGGGCGCTATCCCGACGCCGCGCGGATCCCAGCCACAAAGCTGTTCACTTCATTGCTCAGCCGTCCGGCCTCCAGCACCAGATTGTCCGCCTCGCCAAGTACCTGATTGGCCGCCGCCGCGGTGTTCCGGGTCGCCGAGTCCACGCCCCCGATGTTCGAGGAAACCCCAAGCGCGTCCGCCGCCGCCCGTTGCACACTGATGACGATATCCGCCGTCGTGGTCCGTTGCCGTTCCACGGCATCGGCGATCGAGGTGGCAATTCCGGCCACTGTTTCGATGGCGTCGGTAATCCCCGAGATCGCGGCGGCAGCCTCATGCGCCGCGGCCTGGATCTGACCGACCTGGGCCGCGATCTTGCCGGTTGCCTCCGACGTCTGGTGGGCCAGCGTCTTGACCTCGGCCGCCACCACGGCAAAGCCCTTGCCGGCATCGCCCGCCCGAGCCGCTTCGATCGTTGCGTTCAACGCCAGAAGATTGGTTTGCCCGGCGATCCCGGCGATCAATTCCACCACATCCCCAATGGCTTCGGCGCCATCCGCGAGTGCCCGCACGGTGCTATCGGTTCGACGTGCCGCGTCCACCGCGGTTTGCGTCATGGTCGCCGATCGCGTCACTTCCTGGTTAATAGCCACGATCGAGTTGCCCAACTCCTCCGACGCGGCCGCGATCGTTCTCACGCTGACCGAGGATTGTTCCGACGCCGCCGTGACGGCGCCGGCCTGACGGCTGGTGGCATCGGTTGTCGAAACCATGGACCGCGCTGTCGTCTGCATGCCTCCGGCCGCACCCGTAACGGTCTCGACGATCCCCTTGATGCCGGTCTCAAACTCATCGGCCAGGGCCGTCAGTTCATCATGACGTCGTTCCGACATGCGTTGACGCTCGGCCGCGGCCGCTGCCTCGGCCTGCCGAGCGGACTGACCGTTGTCGCGAAGGACAGAGAGGGCGTGGGCCATGTGGGAGATTTCGTCGCGGCCGCCTTGTGGAATCGCGGCATCCAGATTGCCCGTTGCGATCTGGCGCATGCTCTCGGACAGGGTCCAGATTCGCCGCACCACCCGTCTGCCGACATACAGGATGGCGATCGCCAGTGCGGCAATCAGGCTGACCGCCGCGATCACACACAACACGATGCGTGCCTCGGCGATCCTGCCAGCGGTGGCGGCAACCGCCTCGCTCGCGGCGCCGTCACCCCTGGCGACCACCGCCGATACGGATCGGTTCAGAGCGGAGACCAAGGTCAGATTGGTCGCCAGAGCGACCTCGCCAGCCACGGCGGCTTCCAGTTCCTGCCGCCGCACATCGAAGATCGTGACCTTGTCGTTGTCCAGGCGGAGCAGGCCCTGCGTCAGCGCGCGCAACTCCCGTTGCGCTTCCATACCGTCGAGCGCCGCCAATGACTTCTCCAGCCGTGCCGTCGCGGCGGTAAAGCGGTCGCGCAACGGAGTCAGCATGTACCGGTCGGGAACGTTCGCGGCCTCGATCAGCAGACCGAATGCCAGGTGGCTGTCCGCTCGCAGATCGGACATCGCCTGCAATCGACCAAGCTGGATATCCGAGAGAGCCGTCAGGCGCGCCTGAATCGCCGGGAGATTGCCCTCGTCGGCCGCCGAAAGCAGCGCGGTGGTCAGATCGAACGCGGCATCGTCGAGTAACGGAGCAAGTGTCTTCATCAGCGCGTCATGCGCCGCCCGCACCCGTTTATCGAATACGACCCGCGCCGCCCCGAGTTCCAGGCGGCTGCCGACAATATCGGACAACTGTCGGAGATTTGCGGCGATATCGCGCGCAAGCGACCGCGGCACGGTGGCCTGCTCGGTTTCGCCGACGAGCCCAGCCAGCCCCTCGATCGATCGTTCCAGAGCCTGGTGATTGACGCTCAGGGTCGCAACCGCGGTATCACGCTCCGCGGCAGTGTTGGCGACCAGCAGCGTGGGTGCCGCCACCGCGAGATCGGCGGCACCGCGGGCAAGCCGCACCGAAAGGCTCATGGTGGGCAGGCTGGTGTCGGCGATCTCGTGCAACGACCGCTCGATCGCATCATAGGACAGTAGGGCCGCGGCGGTAGCCAGTGCCGTTGTCCCGGCGATCGCGACAAATGCCAGGAACAGCCGAGCACCGATGCCGAACCGCCCCGCAGTACCGCCGGCGGTGCTGCGGGAACGATAGGTGGAACGAAGGGTGGAACGATCAGTGGTCGGCATGACGCGCTCCGATATGTCAGCCGGCGGCTTTCGGCATTGCCACAACCGGCCTGAACGACCCGTCGGGTTGTAACACCGTCAGGAACACCTGGTTGGCCCCCCGGTTGTTGCCCACCCCATAGGTCAGCGTCATGCCGCCGAGATCGAAATGGCCGGTTTTCGTCACCGTGTCGATCAGCGCCTGCCGCGAGATGTCACCAGGAATTGCCTCCAGCGCCGCAACGACGAATCGGCCGACCATAAAGCCTTCCAGGGAAATGAAAGCCGGTCGCGCATCCGGTTTCAGGGCTGTCAGAGCGGCCCGGTACTCGGCGACCAGGCCCAGCGACGTATCCTCGGGGAACGGCACCACCTGGGTCACAAACACCCCCGCGCCCGCGGCTCCGACCTCCGCCGCCAGTGCCTCGGCGCCAACGAACGAGATGCTGACGAACGCCGGCGCGAACTTCATCTGCCGCGCGAGTTTGATGAATTCGGCCGTGGGTTTGTAGGCTCCGACCATGATCACCGCATCCGGCGTGGCCTTGCGGATGGTCAGCAAGGCGTTCTTCACCGCAATGGTGTTGCGCTCATAGGTGCCTTCGGCTGCCAGGCTCATGTCCCGCCGCTCCAGTGCCAGCTTGACCCCCGCGAGCCCGGCTCGGCCATAGGCGTCGTCCTGATAGAAGATCGCGATCCGCGCCGCCCCGAGATCCTTGGTCAGACGCTCGACCATTGTCTCGGTCTCCTGGAAGTAGGAGGCACGGACATTGATCACGCCATGTTTCGACGGGTCCCGCAGGAATTCGGCCCCCGTGAAAGCCCCGATGAGCGGGACACCGGCCTCGGTGGCGATCGGTTGCACCGCAGCCGAGGTTGGGGTGCCGACCGAGCCGACCAGTGCCAGCACCTGGCCGCCCTCGATCATCTGTTTCGCGGCAGCGACGGATGTCGTCGGTTCGTAGCCGTCGTCCACCGATATCAACTCCAGCTTACGCCCCTTGACCCCGCCGGCCAGGTTGGCGGCGGCGAAGGCCGCCTGCAGACCATCCCGCATACCCTGCCCGAGAGCCGCCGCCGGACCTTCCAACGCGGCGACCTGGCCCAACACAATTTTCTCCGCGGTCACGCCTTGTTCGGCGCGCGCCGGGATAGCGACACAGGTGATGATTGCAAAGCTTAAGGCCGCTCTGGCCAAGGGATGGAAACGCATACCAATACCTCCTCCACCGGACTGGGCCGGGAGACATGTGAGCCACTAACGCCAGATCGTCACGGCCGATCGTAGTGTCTTGGAGTTAAGCAATGGCTAACGGCCGGAAGTGCCGCGCGTTGATGACCAGCTTGTGGCTGAGAATGCCGTTCCGGGCCGTTTGCTCGCTCGTTATCGAACCAAGCCTGGCTACCGCCAGCGCAGCAGGGCCCGCTCCGCCAGTCCGATCAGCCAGGCGACGGTCAGGCCCAGCATCGACAGCAGCACGATTCCCGCCAGCAGATTGTCGGTATCATACAGATTGCCGGCCGACAGGACGAAGGCGCCGATCCCGCGATCCGCCCCGATCATCTCGGCCGCCACCAGCAGCACGATGGCAATGGACGCGGTGACGCGGAACCCGCTCAGGATTGCGGGCAGGGCGCCTGGCAGCACGATCTTGCGGGTGATCGCCCAGGTGGACAGGCCGAAGCTTTGTCCCATGCGGATCAGGCCGCGTGGCACGTTGTCCACGCCACCGGCGGTTGCGATGACCGTCGGGAAGAACACGCCGAAGCCCAGGGTGGCGAGTTTCGAGCCTTCCCCGATGCCGAACCAGATGATGAACAGCGGCACCAGGGCGATCTTGGGGATGGGGAACAACGCCGATACCACCGCCATCGCGGGCGATCGCAGGGCCGACGACAATCCGACGGCAACCCCGGTCAGGATGCCGAACACCGTGCCCAGCACCCATCCAACCGCCAGGCGCGACAGCGACGCCGAGAGATGGTTCCACAACTCCCCGCTGATCGTCAGATGCCACAATGCCCGCGCGATCGCGGCCGGCGGGGGTAAGAACAGGGTGGGGATGGCGCCGGCCATGGCCCCGACCTGCCACAAAGCGATCAGCCCGAGCAGACTCGCCGCGGCGGCCCACGCACGGGATTGTGGCGCGAAGCCGCCGCCCCGGAACGGGACCGGGCCGTCAAGCCTGGGCATGCGGACCGCCGGTGGCGCGCGCGGTGATTGTGCGTGCCATGGGAATAGTCATGGGTCTCACCCGTGGGGCGCACGCAAGCCGGCGTACCGGCGGGGGCGCATGCGGGGTCATGCCAGCCTGTGGCCGGATACCGGCCCGTCGCGCTCCGCGGCGGCCGCATCGTCGCGGATCATGCCCCAAAGGGTGGCTTCCACCGCGGCCAGATCAGCATCTCCGCCGCGCCGATCGGACAAGGGCCGGTCGATCGAGACCATCTCCCGGATGCGTCCCGGACGGCGCGACAAGACGACGATCCGATGACCCAACCGGACCGCCTCGGCCAGATTATGGGTCACGTAGACCGTGGTCGTGGCACTGCGTTCGATCAATGCGGCGAAATCGTCCAGCAGCAACGCGCGGGTCTGCGCATCCAGGGCGGACAGCGGCTCATCCATCAGCAGACAGGCCGGGCGCACGGCCAGGGCGCGCGCGATGCCGACCCGCTGGCGCATCCCGCCGGAGAGTTGCCGGGGCCAGGCATCGGCGAATCCGGTCAGCCCGGTCAGTGCCAGCACGTCCCGCACCCGTTCGGATCGTTCGGCGTGTGGCAGGCGGCCTTCCAGCACCAGTGCGACATTGCCGGCAACCGATCGCCAGGGCAGCAGGGCGAAATCCTGGAACACATAGGTCAGCGCGTTCAGGCAGTCCGGGGCCACCTCGCCTTGGCAGAGGACGGTCCCGCGTGTCGGGGCCAGCATTCCGCCCATGATCCCCAACAAGGTCGATTTGCCGCAGCCGGATGGACCGACCAGGACCGTGACCGCCCCGGGTTCGACGACCAGGGAGATACCGTCCAGCACCGTCAGGGCTTCATAGTCGTGCCCGACCTTGTCCAGCACCAGGCGCAGGCCCGCGTTCATCGGGTTGCGGTCATCGGGTTGCGTTCATCGGGTCGGCAGGAACCGCGTGTCGATCATGGAAGCGGGGTCCGCGTCGCCCTTGACCAGACCTTGAGCGCGGAACCACCGGATCTGCTCGGTCACGTCGGCGACATCCAGCGCGCCGCCTTCGTCGTAGTAGCCGACGCCTTGCAGGATTTTCGCGCGGGCGTCGGGATCGCCGGTGAAGACATAGGCGGTGATCGCGGGAATGGCGGCATCCGCGGCCGCGTCCACGACCGGATTGCCATTTGCGTCCAGCCGCAGGAAGGCGTGCCGATAATCCGCCACGCCGCGCTGATAGGCCTTGGCGAAGCGTTGCAGCAGGTCCGGCTTCTGGGTCGCCAGCGAGGTCGTCGTGAACAGCGCGGTGATCTGATAGGGCACGATGTCCCCCGCCCAACCCAGGATATGCGCCTGCCCCGCGGCGGCCATCGGCTTGGCCTGCGAGGCAATGGCAATCGTCGCATCGACCTGCCCACTGCCGACCGCCGCCACCATATTGGCGATCTGCTGCACGGGCCGCAGGGTGACGGTCTTGATGTCGAACCCTTTGGCCTCGGCAATCCGCCCGATCATGTAATGAAAAGACGAGCCGTACTGGGTGATCGCCACCGAACGCCCGGGGAGTTTGTCCAACGAGGTCAGCCCCGCCGCATAGGCCGCGTTGGAGGCCAGGATGGCGGATCCCTGGTAGCCTTTCTGTTCATGCAAGGCCCCGCCGATGACCTTGAGCGTGCCCTTTTCCGCAAGGTTGAAGAACCCGCCGGTCAGGGCCGTGACACCCACATCGATATCCCCCGAAACCGCCGCCGCCGCGATGGGTTGCGCCGCCTGGAAGAAGGTGAATCTCAGGTCGATGTCCTGGTCGCGGAAATAACCGCGTTCCTGCGCGATGTAGAACGGCGCCGGGGACAGGGTGCGCAACAGACCCAGCCGCAGCGTGTCCGCGGCCTGGGCGGCCGGTGCCAGTGCCATGACGGTGAGGGTGGTCGTGAGGAACGCTGTCATCAGCGCAAGTAAACGACGGACAGGCATCGTGACCCTCCTATGGCTCATTGTTTTCGGATACAACCGATCCGAGCAGGCGAGACAATTCGAGTTTCTCCAGTTCGAGATAGGCCGGATAGGTAACGTCGACCATCGGCCGAGGGCCGTCCTCGTGATACCAGTGGCGGGCACGCCCCTCACTGTTCTTCCGTCGGCCTTTTTGGAATATCTCTGGATAACGGGACGGCGAGATGCCCATGAAGGGTACGAAGACAACCCGGGACGGATTTTCCCCGTCAATCCTCAGCCATCCCCTCATTTTTTCTCCTGTGATTCCAAGGCAGTAGGTTTGGATGCCAAGTCGCCCCGCCACCTGCAACGGGAAGCTGGCCCAACTGACCGGGTCATACCTCGAGTCACGTAACCCAGCCTGATACAAAAAGCGGT
>CAMATI010000037.1 GCA_945861095.1 Asaia bogorensis
ACCGCTTTTTGTATCAGGCTGGGTTACGTGACTCGAGGTATGACCCGGTCAGTTGGGCCAGCTTCCCGTTGCAGGTGGCGGGGCGACTTGGCATCCAAACCTACTGCCTTGGAATCACAGGAGAAAAAATGAGGGGATGGCTGAGGGCGGCCGCCGGCGGCGTGCTGCTGGGCAAGAACGCGACGTGGGAGTTCGCACATGGCGGGCCGTCCTGGGACGTGCTGTTCCCGCCGGCGCGCAATCCGTGGAACCCCGATCACTCGCCCGCCGGGTCGTCATCCGGGTCCGGCGCGGCGGTGGCCGCCGGGTTCGCGCCCGCGACCTTGGGCACGGACACCGGTGGATCGATCCGCAGCCCGGCCGCGGCCTGCGGCATCGCCGGCCTGAAGCCGACCTATGGTCTGGTCAGCCGGCGCGGCGTGATTCCGAACTGCTTCAGCCACGATCACGCCGGCCCGCTGGCCTGGACGACCGAGGACGTGGCCATCCTGATGCAGATCATCGCCGGCCATGACCCCGAGGACCCCGGCTGCGCCAATGTGCCGATCCCCGACTACACGGCCGCGCTGACCGGTGACGTGAAGGGCCTGGTGATCGGCGTTCCGGTGAACTGGTTGGAGGAAGACGCGCCGCCAACCCCTGCCACCAAGGCCGCGTTCGAGGCCGCGTTGGCCGTGTTCCGCGATCTGGGAGCCACGATCCGCCCCGTGGTGATGCCGCCGCTGCAACAGTTCGATGACTGCAAGAAGACGATCGCCGTCGCCGAATTGTTCACCATCCACGGTGCCGATTTGCGGTCCCGGCCCGAATTGTTCGGCGCCAGCCTGCGCTATCGCATCATCGCCGGCGGCCTGGTGCGCGCCGAGGAATACATCCAGGCGATGCGCATGCGCACCGATCTGGCGCGCGCCATGCAGGCCGTCATGGCGACCGTCGATGTTCTGATGCTGCCGACCAATGAGCCCGCCGGGAAGCTGGAACCGGTCGATGCGTCCAGCCTGTTTACCCGCACATCCTTCACCACGCCGTTCAACACCGGCGGCAATCCGGCCCTGTCGATCTGCTGCGGGTACGCTGACAACGGCATGCCGTTCTCGTTGCAGATCGTCGGCAAGCTGTTCGACGAACCGACCGTGCTGCGCGCGGGGGACGCCTATGAAAAGGCGACCCCCTGGCGTGACAGCCGGCCAATTTTGGTTGCAAAGGAAACAGCATGATCCAGGTAACGCGCCGAACCGCCATCACCGGGCTGGCGGCCGCTGGCCTGATGGCGCGCGACGCGACGGCACAGCCCGCGTCGGTGCTGCGCGTCGCGATGACCCTGGCGGACATTCCGTTGACGACAGGACAACCCAGCCAGGGCGGCGAGGGGCAACGTTTCATCGGCGTGACGTTGTACGACGCGCTGATCAACTGGGACCTGTCGCGCGCCGATCAGGCCGCGCGCCTGCAACCCGGGCTCGCCCTGAGTTGGGAAGTCGACGCGGCGACCAAGACCGTCTGGACCTTCAAGCTGCGCCCAGGCGTCACGTTCCATGACGGCAGCCGCTTCACCGCGGAAGCCGTGGTCTGGAACTTCGACAAGCTGCTGAACAAGGCGTCGCCGCAGTTCGACCAGGCGCAGGCCACTCAGTCCGGCCCCTGGATCGGCACGATCGCGTCCTACCGCGTGGTGGACGAAATGACCGTCCAGGTCGTCAACAAGGCACCCGACGCGGTGTTCCCCTACCAGGCGGTCAACCTTTACATGTCCAGCCCGGCGCGCTGGAAGGAACTGGGCGGGGACTGGGTGAAGGTCGCGCAACAACCATCCGGCACCGGCCCATGGATGATGGACAAGGTCGTGCCGCGGGAACGCGCGGAGATGCGACGGAACGCGTCCTACTGGGATCCGAAGCGCATCCCAAAATCGGAACGCCTGATCCTGCGCTGCATGCCCGATGCAACCACGCGGCTGGCGGCTTTGCTGTCCGGCCAGGTGGATTGGATAGAGGCGCCGCCGCCGGACGCCGTGCCCCATATCCGTTCCGCCGGGATGCAGCTTGTTACCAATGTCTATCCGCATATCTGGCCTTTCCAGCTCAGTTTCCTGCCGAGTTCACCGTTCCATGACGTGCGGGTCCGCAAGGCGGCGAACCTGGCGATCGACCGCGATGGATTGGTCAAGCTGCTGGGCGGACTGGCACTGCCGGCCAAGGGCATGGTGACGCAAGGCCACCCATGGTTCGGCAAGCCCGGCTTCGACATCAAATACGATCCCGACGCCGCGAGAGCCCTGTTGAAGGACGCCGGATACTCCGCGGCCAAGCCTGTGAAGGTGAAGTTCCTGATCTCTACCTCGGGTTCCGGGCAGATGCAGCCGCTGCCGATGAACGAATTCATCCAGGAGAACCTGAAGGAAGTCGGCATCAACGTCACCTTCGATACGATGGACTGGGAAGCGCTGCGCGCCCGCCGTCGCGGTGGCGTGGAATTGCCGGACAACAAGGGCGCCGATGGCATCAACAACTCCTGGGGGTTTTCCGATCCCGATCTGGGCCTGATCGGCACCGCCTGGAGCCAAAAGCGTCCCCCGGCCGGATACAACTGGGGCGGTTTCGCCGATTCCATCGCCGATGACCTCGCCGCCCGCGCCAAGATCGCGTTCGACCCGGCGGAGCAGGACGCGCTGCTGGCCCAGCTTCACGCGCGCATGGTCGACCAGGCCATGTGGATCTGGGTCGTTCACGACCTCAATCCCCGCGCGCTCGGTCCAAAAGTAAAAGGCTTCGTTTCCGCACAGAGCTGGTTGCAGGACCTCACCCCAGTGTCGGTTGGCTGACATGCATTTCTATATACTGCGGCGGCTGCTCTACACGCTGCCTATCATCCTGGGCGTGACCATCGTCTGCTTTTCGTTCATCCACCTCGCGCCCGGCGACCCGATCAGCGCGGTGCTGCCGGAAAACGCCTCGGCCGAGGTCATGGCGGAAATCAAGGCCGCCTACGGGTTCGATCAACCGTTGCCGGTGCAGTATATGAAATGGCTGTGGCACGTGATGTCGGGGGATTTCGGCACATCCATCATGACCCGCCGGCCCGTGGTCAGCGAAGTGATGCCCGCCGTCGCCAACACGGCCCTGCTGGCGATCACCGCGATCACGCTCAGCTTTGCCTTCGGCATTACCTTGGGGCTGGTCGCCGGCTTTTCTGACCGCCGCGTGACCGATCGTTCCGTCACCGCCTTCGCCGTCGTCGGAATCTCGGTCCCCCACTACTGGCTCGGCATGGTCCTGGTCGTGATCTTCGCCGTGCTGCTGCGCGGCCTGCCCGCGACCGGCATGGGTCCCGCCGGGACCCATTTCTGGGCGTTCGGGTTCGAGGACCTGCGCCATCTGGTGCTGCCGGCGCTGACCCTGTCCATGATCCCAAGCGGCGTTCTCGCCCGTTCGGTCCGCGCGATGGTGGCCGAAGTGCGACGGCAGGAATTCGTGCAGACGCTGAAAGGCAAGGGCCTGCGCCGGCCGCGCATCTTCCTGCACATCGTCAAGAATGCCGCGCCGCCGATCATGGCGATCATGGGGCTGCAATTCGCCCAACTTCTGGGCGGATCGATCCTGGTCGAAACCGTGTTCGCCTGGCCCGGAACCGGATTTCTGCTGAACGCCGCGATCGCCACGCGTGACCTGCCGTTGCTGCAAGGCACCGTCATCGTCCTGGCCATATTTTTCGTCATGACAAACCTGGTGGTGGATATCCTGCAAACCGCGATCGATCCCAGGGTGCGCCGGACATGAGCGCGACCGTTGATCCCGGCGATGTCGCCGCCCCGCCCCGCATCGCGCGGAAACGCCGAGCGACGGGGGGATTTTGGCGACGGGTTGGAAGGCATGTGCTGCGCGACAAGGTGGCGCTGGTTTGCAGCATCATCCTGGCGCTGATCGCGCTGTCGGCGATCTTCGCCCCCTGGATCGCGCCAGCCGACCCGTACAAGACCAGCATGGTGCGCCGCCTGTTGCCGCCGCTCAGCCCGAACTTCCTGCTGGGCACGGACGAGCTGGGGCGCGACATGCTGTCCCGGTTGCTGTACGGCGGGCGGGTGTCCCTGGCGATGGGCATTTCCCCGGTCATCCTGGCCACGCTGATCGGCGGCGCGCTGGGTGTCACCGCGGGGTATTTCGGCCGCCATGTGAATATGGCGATCATGCGAGTCGTTGACGTGTTCTATGCGTTTCCGTCAGTGCTGCTGGCCGTCGCGATGGCGGGCGTGCTGGGCGCGGGCATCTTCAACAGCCTGATCTCGCTGACCCTGGTGTTCATCCCGCCGATCGCGCGGGTGGCCGAGGCGGTCACCACGCAGGTTCGCAATCAGGACTATGTCGAAGCCGCGCGCGCCACCGGTGCATCCGCCCCGCGCATCATCATCCAGCATGTCCTGGCGAACGTGACGGGACCGATCCTGACCTATGCTTCCAGCCTGGTCAGCATCGCGATCATCATTTCCTCGGGCCTGTCGTTCCTGGGCCTGGGCGCGGCGCCGCCGATCGCCGACTGGGGTCTGATGCTGAACACGTTGCGTCAGGCGATCTATGTCGCGCCGATCAACGCCGTGCTGCCCGGCGCGATGATCTTCGCCGCGTCCGTCAGCTTCAACCTGCTCAGTGACAGCCTGCGTACCGCCATGGATGTGCGCGCATGACCCAGCCAGACCTTCGCGACCGCGGCGGCCCGCGCCAGCCGATCCTGTCAGTCCGTGACCTGCGCAAATACTTTCCGCTGCGTGGGCCGCTGGGCACCGTCAACGCTCATGTCCAGGCCGTCGATGGCATCAGCTTCGACGTCATCAAGGGCGAGACCCTGGGTGTCGTCGGCGAATCCGGCTGCGGCAAGTCCACCACCGCCCGCCTGCTGATGCGCCTGATCGAACCTGACAGCGGCAGCGTGGTGCTGGATGGCGATCCGATCGGGCATGGCGGCATCACGCTGCGGGAACTGCGCCGGAACATGCAGATGGTGTTCCAGGACAGCTACGCGTCCCTGAACCCACGCCATACCGCGACCGAGGAAATCGCCTTCGGCCTGCGGGTCCACGGCGAAACCGGGTCCAAGGCGCGGGAGCGAGCCCGCTCGGCCCTGCGCCTGGTCGGTCTGGACCCGGAGCTGTTCGCCGATCGGTACCCGCATGAAATGTCCGGCGGGCAGCGCCAACGCGTGAATGTCGCGCGCGGCATCGCGCTGAACCCCAGGCTGCTGATCCTGGACGAATCGGTGTCCGCGCTCGACAAGTCGGTGCAGGCACAGGTGCTGAACCTGCTGGCCGACCTGAAGGACCGGCTGAGCCTGACCTATATTTTCATTTCACATGATCTGAACGTGGTCCATCACGTGTCCGATCGCGTGCTGGTGATGTATCTGGGCAAGGTGGTGGAACTGGGGCCGGTCGATCGCATCTATCGCGCCGCCGCCCATCCCTATACGCGGGCGCTGTTCGCATCGCGCCTGTCGATGGACCCCGCCCGCCGCGTCGTGGCCGCGCCGCTGACGGGCGATCCGCCCAACCCGGTCCGCCCGCCGTCTGGCTGCCGCTTCCGCACCCGCTGCGCCATGGCCGAGAGCATCTGCGCCGCGGTGGAACCGGTCCTGAACCCCATCGCCGACGGCCACCAGGCGGCCTGCCACGCGGTCATCCCCGGCAGCGGCCACACCCAGGCGGAGGCGCTGGCCCATGTCGCTTGATCCTATCGTCGAGGTCTCGGACCTGTCGGTTCGTTTCGTCAACCGCGACATCGACCTGCAGGTGGTGGAAGACGTGTCCTTCAGCCTGCGCGCCGGAGAGGTGCTGTGCCTGTTGGGCGAGTCCGGATCGGGCAAGACGGTGACCATCCGCGCGCTGCTGCGCCTGCTGCCGCCGCATGCGCGGATCGGCGGACGCATCCGCCTGGCCGGACACGACATCACCACCATGACCGATCGGCAGTTGGAGGCGGTGCGCGGCCCGATCGGCGCCATGATCTTCCAGGAGCCGATGACCGCCCTGGACCCGGTCTTCACCATCGGCACCCAGATCGCCGAAACCATCGTGTCGCATGAGGGTGTGTCGTACCGCGACGCGCGCAAGCGGGCGCTGGACCTGCTGGAAATGGTGCAGATCCCGTCCGCGGCGCGCCGGTTGGACGCCTATCCGCATGAGTTGTCGGGCGGATTGCGCCAACGCGCGATGATTGCCCTGGCTCTGTCCTGCCGGCCGAGCTTGCTGCTGGCCGATGAGCCGACGACATCGCTGGACGCCACCGTGCAGATTCAGATCCTGTTGCTGATCCGGTCGCTGCAGAAAGACCTGGGCATGGCGACAATCTTCGTGACGCACGATATCGGCGTGGCGTGTGAGGTCGCGGACCGCATCGCCGTGATGTATGCCGGGCGCTTCGTCGAAACCGGGCCGGTCGGCGATGTCATGGCCGCCCCGGCGCATCCCTACACGGCCGGTCTGCTGCGTTCCACCGTCCATGCGGAATCGCGCGGGCAGCGGCTGGAATCGATCCCGGGCGGCCCACCCGATCTGGCGGATTTGCCGCCTGGATGCAGTTTCGCGGCGCGCTGCCCGCATCGGCAGGCGGATTGCGACGCCACGATGCCCCGGCTGGAAGCGGTCGGAGGGGCACGGATGGCACGCTGCCTGCACCCGCTGGTCGAGGCCGCCGCCTTGGTCTAGCGGCGAACGGGTCGGGACCGACGGATGCGGCCAAACGGATGCGACGAGACGGATGCGGCCAAACGGATGCAGCCAGACGCGGCTTCGATGGCGGTGCGTTCAGGAACCTTGCGGTAACATGAGCCGACGGACCCCGGCTTCTTGGTGGGAAAGCTCGGGTCTTGTCCAGGGCACCGCGCGGTCGCGGGGAACGCCCATCGCAGGGGCCGGCATGCGTCGCGAGCAACGAGTTTTCCGGATGCGATTCAACGCAGTGCACTGTCGAAAATAGCCCAGTTTTCCCCCTAAACCGAAGCCTCCATCAGATACATTGCCGGGGTTCCGTGCATCAAGGCGCTGATGCCAGCCATTTTTGCTGACCGATCCCCCCTACAACCCAAACTCCACCCGTCCCCCATTCCCGCGCCGCAAATTCCGAAACCGAGCCATCGCCAACAACGGAAAATACTGCCGATACCCATGATATCGCAGGTAAAACACCCGAGGGAACCCAACCGCGGTATAGGGCAACTCCACCCACTCCCCATCCGTCCGCTGAGTCGATGCCAGATACGCAACCCCGCGCTCCACCGCCGGATGCGCCCCCTGCCCCGCCGCCATCAGCCCCAGCAACGCCCAGGCCGTCTGGCTCGCCGAGCTTTCCTTGTAACGACCGGGCGGAGCGTCCGCGTAGCTTTCCTCATCCTCGCCCCACCCACCATCTTCCCGCTGCACCCCCACCAGCCACCCAACCGCTCGGCCGACCGCCGGATCGTCGGACGGCACCCCCGCGGCGTTCAGCGCGCACAAAACGGACCAGGTGCCATAGATGTAATTCGTCCCCCAGCGGCCGAACCAGCTTCCATCCACCTCCTGCTCCCGCCGCAGATACGCCAGGGCGCGCGCCAGCACCGGATCGTCCGCCGTCATCCCGATCTGAGAAAGAAACGATACGCAGCGCGCCGTCACGTCCGAGGTCGGCGGGTCCAACAGCGCGCCATGATCGGCGAACGGGATATGGTTCAGGTAGTGATGCGTGTTCTCCGGGTCGAACGCCCCCCATCCGCCGTCAGAGGATTGCATCCCGACAATCCATTCCCGTGCCCGCGCGATGGACGCCTCATGCGCCGGATCGCCATTGCGGTGCAGCAACATGCCGACCACGGCGGTGTCGTCGACATCGGGGTAGTGCGGATTTTCATACTGGAAGGCCCAGCCGCCGGGACGCAGCCCCGGCCGGCGCACCGACCAGTCGCCCACCACATCCAGCACCTGCCGGTCTCGCAGCCAATCGCAGGCGGCATTGGTATCGACCCCAGCCTCGGCCATCGCATGCCCCGCCAGGCTGGTATCCCAGACCGGAGACAGGCAGGGCTGGCAATAGGCGCTGTCAGCATCGATCACCAACAGCTTGCGCACCGCCCGCCAGGCAACCGCCGCATCCGGATGCTCGGGCGGATAGCCCAGGACATCGAACATCATCACGCTGTTGGCAATGGCGGGATAGATGCCGCCCAGGCCGTCGTCGCCATTCAGCCGCTCGGTTACGAAGGCGACGGCCTTTTGGATTGCCCGGTCGCGACGGCGCTTGGGTATCCCCTGGGGGAACCACGATCCGACGGCCCGCAACACGCTGTCCACGCCCTTGAAGAACCGTCCCCAGCCAGATCGGTATGGGCCGCGGATCCAGTCGGTGATCCGATCCGGTGCCACGCGAAACAACTCCGCGATGCCGATCCCGCGCGGATTGCGCGCCACCGGGCGCAACGCCATCAACACCAGCAGCGGCACCAGCACCGTGCGCGACCAATAGGACACTTTCGACAGGTGGAACGGAAACCACAGCGGCAGATGCATGATTTCCAATGGCATCACCGGCACCGCCCGCCACGGCACCTGCCCGAACAACGCCAACTGCGCCCTGGTGAACACGTTTGCCCGTTCCGCGCCGCCCGCCGCCAGGATCGCCTCTCGCGCGCGGGCCATATGCGGGGCCGCCGGATCGTCGCCGATCGCCTTCAGCGCGAAATACGCCTTCACGCTGGCCGAGAGATTGAACGCCCCGTCATGGAACAGCGGCCAACCGCCATGCTCCCCCTGGATCGAGCGCAAATAGACCCCGATCTTCGCTTCCAACGGCTCATCGATACGGTCAAGAAAATGCTCCAGCAGCACATATTCGGCCGGGATGGTCGCATCGGCTTCCAGCGCGAACACCCAATGTCCGTCCGGCGCCTGGCGTTGTTGCAACGCTTGCGCCGCGCGCGCGATCGACCCCGCCAGATGCTCGTCCGACAGTCGCACGGTATCCATATCCATCGGTCAGGTCTTCAGCATGATGTCGGCGGCAATCCGGCCGGAGCGGATGGCGCCTTCGATGGTGGCGGGCAGGCCGGTGGCGGTCCAATCCCCGGCAAGGACCAGGTTGGCGAACGGCGTGGTCGGTTTGGGGCGGCGCAATTCCTGTTCGGCCGTGGCGGCGAAGGTCGCGCGCTTTTCCTTCACCACCCGGAACGGGGGCAGAGCGGTCCCGGACGGATTGTCCATGTCCAGCGCCATACACACATTCGGCCATACGGCAGCGGCAATGGCGCGGGCCTGGTCGTCCACCAGGGCGTTGGCGGCGCTGATCGTTACCGACGCATGGCCGGGCTTGATGAACAGCCACTCCGCCGTGCCTTCCAGGATGCCGATGAAGCCGGTATCGGCGACAACGCCGCTGATATCACCCTCCGGCATCAGGAAATGCACGTTCACGATCGCTTCGAATGCGTTCGGAACCACCATGGCCGGCAGCAGATCCCCGGCAATCCAGGGCGGCACCGCCAGGATGACGGCGTCGTCCGGTCCCAGGGGAACCACCTCCGTGCCGAACCAAAGCGCGACGACACGGTTGTCCCGCGTTTCCAGGCGGGTCAGACGGTGATTGAGCGCGATGTCACCGCCCCTTTCCCGCAGCAGGGCGATGGCCGGATCGACCAGCGCTTCGGACAATCCGCCACGCGGGAAGGTCGGGATGCAGTGCTTGCCGCCGCGCAGCAGGGTCTCCTTCATCACCGCGCCCAGCAGGCGTGCCAACGCGGCCTGCGGCCTGGTGTTCAGCGCGGCGACGGCCAAAGGCTCCACCAGACGCCAGTAGAGCCGGCCGCGCCGCATCGATTCGCCCACTACGGTGTCGTCGCGGATGCGGGCAATCCGTGCCATGCCGATATAGTCGCTCAGCCGCGTATCGGGCACGCTCCGCCAGAAGGCCAGGATCCACCAGGGGATGCGTCCGCGATTCGGCCGCACCACCCAGCGTTCGCCGGATTTCAGGTCGATGAACGGGAACCGGGGCCGGCGCGGGATGATGAAATGGTCGCGGGTGCCGATCTCGTCGATATAGGCGAAGGTGGATCGGTTGCCCGACAGCAGCAAATGGTTGCCGTTGTCGATGCGCTGGTTGAATTCCTTGTCGAAGTACGACCGGCAGCGTCCGCCGGCCGCCGGCCCCGCTTCATGGAGGCTGACCTTGGTCCCCGCGCCGCTCAATTGAAGCGCCGACGACAAGCCGGCCAACCCGGCACCGATGACGTGAACATGGTTCATATGAGGCGGGGTATTGCACCGTTTCCGCCGGGTCGCGCAACGCCTGGTCCGGTCGCGCACGGCGTCATGACAAAAAGACGGCGTGTCCAGACACCGCCGGGTGAGACGGAGCGGGGGAAGTCAGGCCAGGGGAGCGGAGGCCAAGCGGCGGTATGGAGGATGCACCGATCGGTCGGCTTCGCGGGGTGGCACGTTGACGTTTCAAAGCAGACAGAGCGCTCGCAATTCGCGGCGCAGAGCGGCCGGCAGCGCCTCGATCCCAAGGACGGCGCCGATGTCCACCATGTCGAGCGGCGCGTCGTCGGCTTGCAGATAGCGCCAACCCTGGAACGCCTTGGTGGGGCGACCGATCAGCGGCACCAACTCCGGGTCCAGGATGATGGCGCTGCACTTGGTGCCGTCGTCGCGCTGGTCCTCGATCAGGTCCAGGATGCGTTGGCGTACCAGCATGGTGCCGCCGACCACCCAGTACATGGACCCACCGTCCAGCACATCATCACGCCGGCGCGGGAAGTTGCGGGTGCGATGGCGCAGTGGCGGGCTGGTCAGCATCCGTTCGGCCTGCAACGCGCGCAGATGCTCGCTGTCGCGCACGCCAACGGCAAGTTTGGTCAAATGCAGCATGGGGGCGACTCGGACATCGCGGCATCATGCCAGGGTAAGCAGGTCTCGGGGAGAGGGCGCCTGCATGAAAGACGGCGTCTGGCGCAACAAGCCGGACCGCGCGAATATCCGCGGCATCAAACGACGGGAGCGACATGATGGCCAAGGGCATCCTGCTGGTGGCGTTCGACTACACCAACGCGCATGCGGACGAATTTCACGATTGGTACGACCTGGAGCACATCCCGGAACGTCAGCGTGTCCCCGGTTTCGGCACCTGCGAGCGCTGGATCAGCGTCGCCAATCCCAAACACGCCGTCGCCACCTATGAGCTGGACAGCCTGGACGTGCTCAAATCGCCCCCCTATCTGGCCATCGCCTACGACAATCTCTCGCCCTGGTCCAAGCGGGTCGGACCGATGTGCCAGCGGCTGATCCGCTTCGACGGCGAACAGACAAATCCCGGGAACGCGGTCGCACCGGCCGGTGCCGGTGGCCTGCTGGTCAACGCGATGAATGTCGACCCCGAGCACGAGGCGGAATTCAACGACTGGTACGACAACGAGCATCTCCCGGCGCTGTCCGCCGTTCCCGGCACCATCTGCGCTCGGCGTTATCGCGATATGACGGGAACCCATCGCTATATCGCGGTGTACCATCTGGAATCGCCGGAAGTGACGTTCTCCGACGCCTGGAAGACGGGCGCGGGCACGCCATGGTCGGCCAAGCTGCGCCCGCATTTTCGCAATCATCTGCGGATTCTGACCCGGCGTTATGTGCGGGGCGAGTAAGGCGACGCGCAACAATGGCCGCACAAGTGAGCACTTGTGTCTCCTCGTCATGGCGGGTGCCGACCCGCCATCCACGCTTCGCGGAGTCGATCCGCGTAACCTCGTGGATGTCCGGCCAATGACCATAAGGCCGCTGGATCGGTCATTGTTTCGGCCGGTTCATGGGAGCAGCGCCAGGCGTTGCTTCCCCACCGACATGAATGAACCCGGCCCCGATGGTCGCCAGGACAGCGTGTCCGGCCTATCGTCACTTCGAAACCACTCGGAATTTGACCGCCATGACTGATGCGAACGGGACTGATGCCACGCGTACCGACACCACCGGGTCCGAACCCACCGGCCCGCTGAAAGGCGTTCGCGTCCTGGACCTGACCGCCGTGGTTCTTGGTCCGTTTGCCACCCAGACCCTGGGCGACTGGGGCGCCGATGTCATCAAGGTCGAAGGGCTCGCCGGCGACACCGCCCGCAACTCCGGGCTGTTCCGCAATCGCGGCATGGCCTCGGTGTTTTTGCAGATCAACCGCAACAAGCGTTCCGTCGCGCTGGACCTGAAGACCGAGGACGCCAAGGACGTGCTGCGCCGGCTGATCCCCACGGTCGATGTGCTGGTCAGCAACATTCGCCCCGCCGGCATGGCCCGCCTGGGCTTCGGCTACGACACCTGCAAGGCACTGAATCCGCGCCTGATCTACGCCGTCGCCACCGGGTTCGGCCAGAACGGTCCCTGGCGCGCTCGTCCCGCTTTCGACGAGATCATCCAGGCGGCCAGCGGGTTTGCCTCCGCCATGGGATCGGACGCCGAACCCCAATTCGTTCCCAGCCTCGCCGCTGACAAGCTGACCGGCATGGCCATGGTCTCCGCCGTCTGCGCCGCCCTTTACCAGCGCGAGCGCAGCGGGGTCGGCCAGTTGCTGGAAGTGCCCATGCTGGAAACCCTGACCGCGTTCAACAGCGTGGAAATGATGGGCGGCATGAGCTTCGAACCCAGCATCGGCGAACCCGGCTACAAGCGGATGCGCGAGCGCAAACCCGCGAAGACGAAGGACGGCTGGCTGACCATGCTGCCCTACTCCGCCGCCAACTGGTGCGCCTTCTTCGAAGCCGTCGGCCGCCCCGAACTCATCGAGCGGCTCGGCATCAACGACCCCGTCAAGCGCAACCAGAACATCGACGTCGTCTATGCCACGATGCGCGAGATCGCCCTGACCCGCACCACCGCGGAATGGGAGGAACTGCTGCTGCGCATCGACGTGCCGCACACCAGCTTCACCAAGATGACCGAGGTCGCGGAACAGCCGCACCTGAAGGAAGTCGGCATGTTCCCGGTCACCGAGCACCCCTCCGAGGGCGCCATCCGGACCGCTCGTCCCCCGATTCGCTTTGACAGCACGCCGGCCAATATCCGCCGCCACGTGCCTCTGCTTGGGGAGCACACCGCGGAGGTGCTGCGGGAACTCGGCTATGACGACGCCGCGATCGAGGCGATGGTCAGTCGCAAGGCCGCGAAACTGGCCTGATCGGGTTGGAGGCAGGGCCGCAGGGCCGCGGCGTTCGCACGTTTCAGGGGGAAGATCAGCAGGGGAGAAAGCCGGAGAAAGAGAAAATCCTCCCCCTACCCTTGCGGGAGGGGGTTGGGGGGAGGGGTCGAACCGCACGGGCCTTGCGCAAAACCCCTCCCCCCGGCCCCCTCCCGCAAGGGGAGGGGGAGAATGTTCTCTTTTGCCGACTCCGACCCGCGCGATGCAAGAATGCCTTAGCCACGTCGCCCTACCCTCGCCCGGCCGCGCGCATCAACGGCGCGACCGTTGCCGCGCCGTCCAGCCCCCAGACCGCCAGGATCACCTGGTCCATCGACCCGGCGAACCCACCAAAACGGCCCAGGTCCCGCACCTTCGCCTCGATCGCCGCGTCCGGAAGTGGGTGTTCGGCACTGCCCTGGGCGTGCAGCACGGTCGCGGACAGCACGCGCCCGTCCGTCATGCGGACCGTTGCCGTCGCGGCGCCCCGGGGGCTGGCGGTATCCAGCGCCGCCCGGGTGCGGCCACGCAGGGCGGCGACCGCCGGGTCGTGGACCAGCGCGTCGGAGAATTCCCGCAGCCCGGCGGCACCGAACAGAAACGATACGGCGGCGCAGTGATGGATGCTGACCCTGGCATCGCGGTCGTTGGTCACCACCCGATCGCCGCGATCCAGCAGCAATTGGTCACCGGAGACGGTGACCGCCTCGATCTCCGCCGGGTTGACCGCATGATCGCGCCGCAACGCCAGGCAGGCATCGATCACCGCATGCATCACAATCCCGCACGGATAGGGCTTGTAGGTGTTCCGCAGCATCTCCCACTGCTCGCCCAACCCGTCGGTGATGTCGGCAACCGTCGGCACGTCCCCCATCGCCCGCGCCCAGCCCAGGGCGCCTTCGATGGCCGCCGGCGCGGCTTCATAGCCCTGTTCGGCCAGCAGAGCGGCGAACAGCCCGTTGCGCGCGGAATTCCCCACGCTGACATTCTTCGCCGAACTTGGCAGGTTTTCGACAATCCCGGCGGATTGGCTCGCCGCGATTCCCAGCGCGTGCCAGGTCTGCGTCGCGTTGAGACCCAGAAGTTTGGCGCTCGCCGCCGCGGCGCCGAACACGCCGCAGGTGGAGGTGATATGCCAGCCCCGCGCATAATGACCGGGGGAAACGGCGTTGCCGATACGGCACTCGACCTCGGCGCCCAGCAGGAACGCGTGCAACACGTCCTGACCGGACAGGCCCCGCTGCTCCGCCAGGGCCAGCACCGCGGGTGCGACCGGGGCGGTTGGATGAATGACAGTGCGCAGATGGGTATCGTCGTAGTCCAGAAGATTGCCGCCCACCGCGTTGACGAACGCCGCCGACAACGGGTCCAGCCGCTCGTCGCGTCCCAGCACGGTGACCCGGTCGGCGCCGGACAGCGGCAGCAGGACCCGCATGGCCATCTCAATCGGCGGTGTCCGGGCAACGCCCAGGGCACAACCGATGAAATTCAGCAGGGACCGCCGAGCCTCATGGCGGAGCGCTTCCGGAAGATCGTCCCAGCGCGAGGCCGCGACGAAGTTGCCCAGACGCGCGCCGACAAATGTCGATCCGGCGGGTGTGGCCATGTGCTTTCTCTCCCGTAGTTGGTTCTCGGCGGGTGCGTCGTCCCGTCAATCGACCCGCCCATAGTCCAGTCGGCGGGCCAACCAGCAACCGACCATGACACCAACGGCGCGCCCGCTCCCATCGCGCCGGAACGCCAATGTCCAGTCGCCCGGTGGCGTGTGGTCCAACCCACGCGGACAGGGCAATGCCCACAGATCGCGCCCGATCGGGTCCAACAACTCCATGCGCCCCTGCCCCAGACAGCCGGAAAACGCGCCGTACAGAGTCCTGCCGGTCTCGACCACGGTCAATTCGGTCTCCAGCTCCGCACAGCGATAGCGACCGCCGACATCGGCGGTCGGCACGCCATCGTTCGGCCGCAGCCGGGAACTCTGGTTCTCCTGCGGGCGGTCCATCCACAACCCGCCATCGCCGGACCGCAGGCGGGTGCCGGACCTGTTGCTCGCCGATCCGTCTTCCGTCAGGTCCAGCACTTCGGCGGAATGGCCGTAACGCAGGCGGACCCGGGAGTCCGACACGGCCTCGATCCGCACTGACAGTTCGGTTTCCGGCTCGACATAGGCGCCAGGCCAGGACGGCGACAGCGGAACTGTTTGGTCCGGAGACGGCGTGTCGTCCAGCAATGCCGCCAGCACGTCCATCGCCGCGCCGCGCGCATCCGACAGGTGGTTGAACATCACAACCACCGAAATCCGCTCCGACGCCACATGCAGCCGATGACTCCGCCACCCCCGCAGCGCCCCGCCATGACCCGTCACCGCTCGGCCGAACTCGGTGGACCGCGCCAGACCGAACCCATAGGGCGCCGCGGCCCCGTCCGCGAAGCCGACCGGCGCCGACAGGCGGTTGTAAAGCGAATCCGCCTGCTCGCGCGTCGCATCGATATGCCGTTCCCAGGCGATCATGTCGTCCAAAGACGCGCCGAGACCGGCATCGCCGGTCCAGACGATACGGTTTTCGGCTGGGCGGAAGCCGGTGGCCTGGGTGCCCTCATAACCCTGGGTACCGTCCGGCATGGCAGTGGTGTCGGCGGCGAGCAGGGCCGTATCCATACCCGCGGGATCGAAAATACGGGTCCGCAGCAGTTCGGCGAAGCTCCGGCCCGCGCGGTCCTGCACGATGTCGGACAACAGGCGGAAATTCTGGTTGACGTAGGAAAACCGCGTCCCGGGCAGGAAATGCAGGCTACGGGTGGCGGCGATAAGCCGAACGGCTTCGGTGTCGCCAAAGGGCGACTCGACGGGGGCGCCGTGAAGCATGGCGACGGCCCAGTAGTCCCGCAGGCCGGACTGGTTGTGGCAGAGATGCAGGGCGGCCGGCGCCGCCTGGGTCAGTTGCGGCAGGCGGGCGCGCACATCGCCGTCCAGCACCGACGGATCGGGGAACGCGTCCAGCACCAGGCCGCAGGTGAACTGCTTGGTGATCGAGCACATGCGGAACAGCGTGGACGGCGTGAACGGAATGCGCCGTTCGGCATTCGCCCAGCCCCAGGCATGGCGCACCAGCACCTGCCCGTCCCGCACCACCGCCACCGCGCCTCCCGGTCCGGGATAGTCGCGCGGTAGAGCCTCGATAAGACGGTCCAAATCGGCGGAGATGGGTTGGGTCATGTGCCCAGTTTCAGCCGCCTGCCCGTCCAGGGCAACCGTCGGGTGCGATTCAACATTATGCGGAGTGATATCGACGACTCTCACCATGGACCAGTAGACCCGCCAATCTCAACCGGCCGAAAATATCCCCGGATGTCACCTCTTGTTCGCACAATTGCGGTTCGCATCCCCGGGCGCCAGGGAGCGGGGGTGGATGCACTGCGCTGTTTTCGACCGTCCGCATGCGATTCTGGCGTTTTGAATGGGGCATCGTTGAGATGGAGCCAGGTTCCGGGGCGCCGAAAGCGCCTGAATGTTTGCTTTTTGTTCTAGATCGCGGGCAGCCGCGATGGCAAGAAAAAAGTGGTTTCTGAAGGTCCGATGCCGGTTTTTGGGGGCGAAACCCCCAAAAAGGCGGGGTTTTGCCTGAAATCCGAGCAATGGTTAACCGGGCGTGTCGAACGGTTAATTTCGTGCAAAACGGACGAATGGCGTTTTCCGCTGGAGTTCAGATCTGGGTTTCGGATTGGGTTGCTTGTCCCTGATATCGCGGCATTTATCGCGCTTCTTGAGATTTCACTTTAAGTGTTTGGTTCTTTGTAATCCGTTCCGGAAAGGCGCGGATATGCCGGGGTTTCGTTACGAGACAATGCGGGAGTCGGGGGGTATTGTTCCGGATGGATGCCGTTAACCCGGCCGTTCATGCTTGCCCGCGGATTGGGCAGATAGCTGCGGATGCGACACACGCACGTTATAGGCGTTGATAGGCCGGGACGTCGGGGCGGCAAGGACGCGCCCGATCCGCAAAATGACCGGTCCCGCACGCTACAGGCAAAGTGCCTCCATGCTCGGCGGCCGCGGACGCCAGCTTGATCTGCCTCAATGTCTTGGGCGCGGATTGGGTCGATGGTCCGGCCGCATTGGAGGCGCCTGCGATGCAGGAGCCTCGGACAAAAGGGACAACCACAATGACCGATCTCCGCATGCTGTTCGCCGGTTCGGCGCTTGCCCTGGCTCTGGCGGTTGCGACGCCGGCCCTGGCTCGGCAAGGTTCACCCGAGCCCGGGGATGGGCCGGCGGCTGCTTCCGCAAATCAACGCGTGGTCACCAGTCGCAACCTCATGACCCCGGAAGAGCGCGCGGCCTTCCGTACTCAGATGCAGCAGGCAACCCCGCGGGAGCGGCAGGCGCTGTGGGACCAGAAACGCACTGAACTGACGCAGCGGGCCACCGAACGCGGCCTGGCGCTTCGCGAACCGGGGGCGCGAGCGAGCGGCAGCTTCCACGAAAACGGCAACGGCCCGGGCGGTCGCGAAGCGGGCCGTAGCGAGGGGCCCATGATGGGTGGCCGCAAGATGGGGGCGGCACCACGCGGCCTCTGACCGCAACGCGGGGTGCGGCAGGACCGGCCGCACCGACGGGGATTGCGGTGCGTTCGCGGCGGTCAGGCTGTCGCGAGCCCTTCGCGCGGGGATGGAGCGAACCCTTCACGCGGGGATGGAGCGAACCCTTCACGCGGGGATAGAGCGAACCCTTCGCGTGGGGGCAGAGCGAACCCTTCGCGTGGGGACAGAGCGAGCCCTTCGCGCAAGGTCGGCGCTAGCGCCGCGGGGATGGTCAGGGCGGCGGGCTCGCAGGGGCGAACAGATCCATGATCGACGACCATCCCACCATCGCGGCCGGGGTCACCGCCTGCCCGACATAGCAGGCGCTGGAGAGCAGAAAGGCCAGCGCCGCCCCACCCTCCAGAACGCGGATCGGTGGCAGCGGGCCTTGCAGCGACGCCATGATGGCGCTGCCGCCAGCCACCGCCACGACTACTCCCCCAGCGACCACTGTCCCGGCCAGGCAGCCCATCGCACCGAGTTCGCTTTCGCTATAGGGCGCCGTCATCGCATCGATCACCGGCGGCAAGCGGCTCGTCTGGGCCGACAGCGTCGATGGGCTGGCGCCGATCGCCACCGCCAACAGCCCGGCCAGCGTCCCGCGCCGTGGGCGGCCGGTCACTTGGGATGTCACTGCCATGGTTGGTCCCGTCATGCTCTGTCGTGTCGGGTCATGCCAGTCTCGGCCGAAGGGGAGCAGCCCCGCGAGGACGACCTCGCAAGGTCATCGCCGCTTTGGGATCTCCCGCCGGCCGCTGGTGTCACCGCCCGTGGAAAACCGGCTTGCGCTTCTCGATGAAGGAGCGAGTCGCCTCCTGAAAATCCTCGCTGCGTTCGGCGTCCCGCTGCATCGCATCCATGCGGGCTTCGTCGCGTTCCGCCCGCTCCAGCCCCAACTGGTTGATGAAGTATTTCGACGCCTTGATCGACAGCGGCGCGTTCGCGGCCAGGGTCTCGGCGTAGGCGATCGTCTCGGCTTCAAGCTGATCGGCGTGGACCATGCGGTTGATCAGACCGATCCGCAGCGCCTCATCCGCCTTCAGCCGACGCGCCGAGAACATGATGTCCTTGGCGATGCTGGGACCCACCAGATCGACCAGGGATTTCAACCCCTCCGGCGCATAGGCGATGCCCCGCACGGCCGCCGGCACGCTGAATTGGGAGTCGGAGGAGGCAAAGCGCAGATCGGCGTTCAGCGCCATGCCCAGCCCGCCGCCGAGGCAATAGCCATAGATCATCGCGATGAACGGCTTTTCCAGGTTCAGCATTTTCAGCCGCAGCTTGCCCGGCGCTTCCCGAGCGATGCGCGCGGTTTCCGGATCGGCACGCGTCTTGTCGAAGCTCTTGATGTCGCCGCCAGAGATGAACGCCTTGCGGCCGGCGCCGCGCATGATCACCACCTTGATGGCGGGATCGGCCTCGTAGGCTTCGATCACTTTCAGCGCGTCCTCGGCCATGCCGGGCGACAGGGCATTCAGCTTGGTGGGATTGTCCCAGATCAGCCAGCCAATGGGGCCTTTGGTTTCCGCGCCGATCAGTCCGGATGTCAGGTTCATCGCCGTGCCTTGCCTTGTGTTGAAGTCGGATTGGATAGGGAGGTCTGGTTGGCCGCTGCAGCGGCGTTCGCACATGGATACGGCGGGAAGGCCCGGGTTTCAATGCCACGCCGCTCCAACAACATCTGGAGGGCACGCGTCGCCGGTCAGCCCCGCCCCGCGAAGGGCCGCACGGCGTCCAGCAACCGCCCGGTCGGGGCCAGCCGCGGGCCGGAACCGTCGTCAAGCGGCGGCACCAGGATCACGCCCCAGCTCGGCAAGGTCCGCAACGAGGCCCGCGCCACCGGATGGTCCAGCAACGGCTGGTTCAGCGACGGTGCCACGATCACCGGTGTGGCGCGCCCGATCGCCTCGGCCACCACGGACAGCGCCAGGCTGTCGGCAATGCCCTGGGCCAGCTTGTTCAGCGAATTGAACCCGCACGGTGCGAACAGCACGACCCCGCGCGGCGGGCTGGGTCGGATGGCGAGATCGAAATAGGACTCGACCACTTGCACGCCCGGAATAGCGGCGAGATCGCGCGGCGCCAGAACCCGCGACGCATTCGGAGTCGGCAGGGCAATCACGGTGGGGAACCCCAGATCCACCAGTCCGCGCAGGATGTCCGGGCAGCGTTCGGCGGTTGCCGCGCCGCTGATCACCAGATAGGCCACGTCGAAGATCTCCGCGGCCGGATTGGCGGGCTGGTTCATGGCGTTCCCCGTGATTTATACCAACCGCCTCAACCACTGACCTATGCGTGGCCGCTGTCATTGCGAGCGCAGCGAAGCAATCCAGGGCGACCAATAGGATCAATCGTGCCAGGCCCCTGGATTGCTGCACTGCGCTCGCAATGACAGCCCGCACCCGTAGGTCAGTGGTTGCGGCGGTTGGTGTCAGACGGCGATCCTACCACACCCGCGTCGGCAGCAGCAGCCGGATGCGCGCATTCGGATTGTTCCAGTCCTCGGTTTGGCCGAGGCGATTGACGAACCCATCCAACCAGGCGGGGCTGATCCAGCCATCGGCGCGATCCGGCGCGGGCCGATCCCGATCCGGCGCAGGTCGCGGCGGTTGGCCCCACGCGACATGCGGGGCAATCCCGCCAACCGCGCCGCCAAGGACCGGCAGACCAAGGACCGGCAGATCAAGGACCGGCATACCAGGCACCGGCAGACGACGCATCCCGGTATCCAGAAACATGGACGTGACGCCAGACCCGGTATCCTCCGGGAAGCCCATCGCGTTGCCCATTTCGTGCAGGACGGTCGACAGCAGATCCATCCGGCCGAACGCCGCATCGTTGACGGCGGCGGAGAACAATCCCGGTGCCGATGGATGGGAGAATTCCCCATTTTCGGCCGGCGTGCCGTCCACGAACCACCCCCAACCGGCGGCGTCACGGTCGATGAAGATCCGGTCGCCCAGTGTCACCCCGATGGCATCTCCTGGCAGATCGGCGATCTCCACGGTGATCCGATGAAGCGCCTGAAGCCGGGTATCGTCCGGCCCCAATGCGTGCAACCAAAGCGCTTCGGCCCGATCGACGATCGACACCAGGTCGCGCTGCTCCAGCGGCGGCGTATCGAGGATCGCCATATCAAGGGTTGCGGCGGATCGGGCGGCCATCTGCCAGACCGGGATCTGCCCGATCGGCACCACGGTATCCACCGCCCCTTTCAGCACCAGATTGATGCCCGTGCCCGGCACGATCGTGTCCGTGCCCGCCTTGGTCGAGTCGTTCGACTGCACATAGGTGATCTTGCCGGTAAGCGTGCTGTAGGTCAGCAGTCCGTTGCCACCCAGTACGATATTGCCGCCGTTGCCGGCGGTAATCTTGTCGTTGCCGGTCCCACCCAGGATCACGTTATGCCCCAGCCCGACGGTGATCGTATCGCCGCCGCCGAGTGCGACATCGGTGCTCATGACGGTCGCCAGGGTGCCGTTGGCGAAGGACAGCTTGCCGTGGTCGCCGAACACGATGCTGGCGCCATTTCCGACACCGATGACATCCGCGCCCGCCCCGCCCAGCACCATGGCATTGCCGGCGCCCAGGGTCATGGTGTCGATGCCGCCGGCCAGCGGATCGGTGGTCTGCACACTGACCAGACCCGCTCGGGGACTGCCCAAACCGTCAAAGGTGATCGCACCGTTGTCGCCGAGCACGATCGGGTTGGCGCCGGTGCCGCTGATTTTGTCCGCCCCGGTTCCGGCCAGCACGATGCTCGCCCCGCCGGTCAGCGTGATGGTGTCGCTGCCCCCATCCTCCGGACGCGCGGTCGCGGCGCCGACGATGCCCGCCGTCGTGGTGATGGACGCTTTCCCGGCGGCCCAGGCAATCAGGCCATGGTCGCCGATGACGATCTCACTTCCGGTTCCGGCCGTGATCGTATCCGCCCCCGCGGTCAGCGCATCCGCGGTGAACGCGGCATCCTTGGCACCACCCTTGCTGACGATCCGCAGGACCTGAGAGGCCAGGCTGAGGCGGGTGGAAAGGTCCAGGTTGAACCCGTCGTCGCCCAGAATGACATTCTCGCCAGGGCCGCCGGCAATCGTGTCGGCCCCGCTTCCGCCGGCGATCCAATCCGCGGATGCGCCGCCGATCAGGATATCCGAACCGACGCCGCCATAAAGGACGACGGAGTTTGCGTCCTTGCTGGCATCCAGGGTGTCGTCGCCTGGATTGCGGAACTGGCGCGCCCGGAATGTCGGCGTCCCGGTGGTCGAGTCGTAGAACGATCCGTCCTGGCCGGTATCCCCGAACAGCACCAGGCCCGACCCGGCCGCATGCCCAAGCGAGGTCAACCGATCCGATCCACCACCGCCCTGGACCACGGTGATGGATCCGGGCGTCGTGCCTTTGACCGTGAATTGGTCGGCACCGCTGCCCAGCAGGACATCGACGACCTCCACATTGCGGTAGGTAACGCCGCCATCGAACCCGAGATCGGCCGCGCCGAGCTGGCTGCCGGATTTCATGGTCGTCGTCCCGCCCATGCCAAGCCCGACGATGGCGCCGAATTCGGCCAAGGGCAGCGAAGCGGTGGGCACCCCGTAGACCGCGGCAAGCCCGCTGCCATTGGCCGGATTGGCCAGGCCGCCGAGGTCGGACACCTGACTGCCGTCGTTGAACAGGTTGATGGTATCGGTCTGGTGTTTGACGTTGTCGGGCGCGGTCAGGATCGAGATCGGCGTGTCCGTCTCGGTCGGCAGGATCACGCCGTTGGTCCGGCCGCGGTCGCGCCCGGCGATCGCGTCGCCCTCGATCACCAACGGACCTTGCAGCAGCGATGCCAGATGCGGCTGGGCCGGGAAGGATTGCACCGGCGGGCCGTCCACGACGGGCGCATTGGGGTTGTTGGACACCCGCACCGAGAACGGCGTCGCCCAGTTGGTCGCGTTGAAGGTCACAAACGCCTTGCCACCGACCACCGAAAACCGCGTGTCGGTCGTCACCGGCGACGAAATCAACGTCTTGCCGTCCGACGCGATGCCAACCACCACGTCCGAGGTCGGCGCTTTCGACAGGCGCAACGTGTAGCTGTCCGTCGTGCCGGACGCGACGGCGGTGGTCCCGTTGCTCTGGGTGACGATCAGGCTGGCGACCCGGCTGTCATTGAGCGTGAACCGCGCGGCCGGGGTTTCCACGCCCCCGGCATAGACCCCGTTCGCCAGCGAACTGGACACCGTGTGCGGAATGGCGAGATCGGTCGCATTCGCCAGTGTGGCACCGTCCAACGCCAGCACCTTCACCACAAAGGGCGTCGTCCAGTTCGCGGCGGTAAAGCGCACCGTATTGGTGGCCGCATTGAACTGCCCGGACTGGGCGGCACTGTTCGCGGAAAGCAACAGACGTGACACGTCCGGGCTCAGACGCACCGAGACGGTTTCTCCCGCGGCCGGCGCCTGGGTCAGTGCCAGCGAGTACGTGCCGGGAGCGCCGCCACCGATCAGCCCGGTCGCGCCCTGGACCTGCGTCACGATGACGCTGGGTATCGCCGCGTCGATCACCTCCACCTCGACATTGCCGACCGACAGGCGATCGAAGGCGGGATTGTCGCTCTGCATCGCGTGGCTGATGACGATTGTCTGGCGTGCCTCGGCGACGGCCTCATACGGCGCGCGCACAGTGATCGTCGGAACCCGGAACCAGGCCCGCGCCCCCGTCGTCGCGGTCGAATCGAAGACCAGGGTCAGCGATTGGGAGAAATTGATGCCGTCCGTGGAAATCTCGACCGACCGAGCACCCAGATACAAATCTTCGGACGGCGCCAGCGCGGCGGACACCGTCAGATAGACCAGGGTCGGCGTGGTCGGCGCGACGGTCGCGAATTTCAGCGTGTAGGTGTCGATGGTGCTGGCCCCGGAGCCGCTCTCGATCACCCGCGTGGTGCCGCCGCTTTCGGTGATGGCGATCACCCCGCCCAGCCGGTTGGAAACGGTGGCGGTGAGGCCAGGGGCGGCAACACCGTTGAACGCCGGATCGCCGCTGCTCACCGCATGGCTGATTGCGCTCGGTTGGCCATCGACGGATTGCGCGATGATGGGGCCGGAGACGTCGCCGGCGGTGTCGAACCGATCGTTGCCTTGCCCGCCGATCAGGGTGGTGACGACCCCCTGGGCGGTGCCGAGAACGTGGAAGCGGTCGTCTCCGGCCAGTCCATCCACCTCCAGACGCTGGATGTCGGTGTGCTTCACGGCCAACCCGGCACCGAACACCGTGGTCTGGGTGATGGCGAGTGCGTCGTTGCCATCTGTCGCCAGGACGGTCGCACTGTTGATGCCCTTGCCGCCATCGATCCGGACCGGCGCGTTGACGGTGACCTGCCCGGTCGCCCCAGCGCCGAGGAAGGCGCTGACGGTGAAACGATCGTCGCCACCGCCGCCCGCCAGGACCAACGGCGCGTTGTTGGCGTTGGCGAGGAACACATCGTCCCCCTCCCCGCCCAGCACGGTCGTGGCAAAGCTGATGCCGCGGCTCAGATTGCCGATGGTGGTGAGCGTGGTCGCGACCTCATCGCCGGTTTGCACCCGATCGACGGCGGTGCGTGGGGCGCCGAACACCTGCCCGACCTGGAACAGATCGGCGCCGGCGCCGCCATCCAGCAGGGTCAGGGCGCTGTTGTCGTCGACATACACGCGGTCGGCGCCAGCCTCGGTGTTGACCCGCAGCAGCTCGATGGAGCTGTCGTAGTTGATCCGCTCATAGGTTTCCGCGAACCCGCCGCCCGACGCTTGCAGCATGGCGATGAAGCCGGATCGCAGCAGGACGGTATCGGCCGCCCCGGTGCCATTGACGATCAGTTCGTCGGAACCCCCTCCCGGAGCACCGTTGTCGCTGCGAGGCCCGCTGTCATGCACGGTGACGATGGAATCGGTGCTGCCCGTCGTGTGGATCGTGACCTGATCGGCCCCCGCCTGACCGTCCACGAAGACGGTATCGCGCAGATGCTCGGCTTCCAGGCCAGTCACGAGACTGCCGGGTCCACCCGTTTCGTCGCTGTATTTGTTCGCCAGATCGCGGCTGTTCAGCGCAACGATCGTCACGTTGTCGCGCCCATTGCCGCCCCAGATATTCACCTGACCGAGGATCGACTTCCCGGCCGAACCGGGGTTCAGGCTGACGGTGTCGTCGCCGAGACCGCCATAAACGTCGGTCTGGCGTGCCTTGATCGTTCCGGACAGCGTGATCCCGTCGGCCGAGTCCTTGCCGTCGATCACGATGGAGGACGCACCCGCCGACACCGGCCGCTTGAACGGAATCCTGAGCGTGCCGAACTGTTCGGCGTTCCAGCTGGCCGGAGTCCACGGATAGGCCGCAACGAGCGAACCGTTGGCCGAAACCGTGATCTGGTCCTGGTTTCCCTGGCCCTGAATTCTGATCTTCGGCGCCATCACCGTGCCGGCGATCGCCGCCGAACCACCGCCCAACGGATCGGCATTGGCCTGATCGGGTGGCGGTGCGTTCCCCGCCCGATCCCCTTGATAATCCACCTGTAGATCCGCAAGGGTTCCCGCCTGCACCAGCGCGCCCCCGCGGACGACCAGGTCGTCCCCCGCCAGCAGGCGGATCGTCAGACCGGACTTTATCGACACTTGCTGTCCGGCCGCGTCCAGACCGTTGACGACGATGCGGTCCAGCACTCCCCCGATCACCGAGTCGGGGCTCAGCCGATCGTCGATCGCGACGATGCTGATCGAGGCGCCGGCCAGGATGCTCTTGGCCACCGTGATCGGTCCGGACGAGGACACCGCGATCCCGCCCCGCGCGACGATGCCGTTCGGCCGGTCGGACACTGTCCCGCCGATGGCCAATGCGCCGATATTGTCGATCCAGACCGAGCCGGTGATGGATTGTGCCTCCAACTGCTCCACCTGGGTGGTGATGCGATTGTCGGTGGCCCCAATGTTCCGAGCAGCCACCAGAACCGCGCCGACGCCCTGGATATTGATGTCGCCGGCCTTGGCCCCATTGCGGATGTCGCCGCGCAGGTTGGTAATGAACGCGGTTGCCTGGGCACCGGGACGGATCGAGCCCAGTTGCAGGTTCGACGTCGTTTCGATGATGTAGATGTTCGACAGGCCGCTAGAGGCCGACAGCGCGCCGAACCCGGAATATTGTCCCTTGATGTCAAGCGCGTTGTCGGCTCGTCCGACCCCGCCGGCCACCGCGTCCAGGCTGATGCTGCGTCCGATGACGTCGGCGCCCGGCAACCCCGCGTCCGACGCGGCATCGAGGATAGAGCCCGCCGCCCGCAGGAACACGTTGGCGTTTTCCGACATAATGTGATCGACGTTCAGGTCGCCTCGCCCCTGCGCGATCCAGATATCGCCGAACGCGTCCGCGGTGACGGAGACCTGGGCGTCGAGGTCCAGGTATCCGCTCGATCCCGTGCCCGGACCGCCAATCCCACCGGCGGTGGCGGTCAGATGGATGTGGCGCGCCTTGATTTTGGTGAGGTCGTTGTTGAAGGCTTCCAAGATCGAACCGGCCGCGGTCAGGACGACATCGCCCTGCGCCGAAAACACCGATTCCACGCGCAGATCCTGCGCCGCCCCGAAGAAACCTGCGGCGGAGACATGCACATCGTCCCGCGCCCGTGCGGTCAGTGACCCGCCATCCACCAGACGGACGACCAAAGGCGCATTCGCCTGGCCGATGCTGCCCTGCGCCGCTTCCAGGATCAGATTTTTGCCGCCGATGGTCGGATCGCCATCGCCGGCCTTCCGGAAGATATGCCAGGCGCCGGAGCCGGTCCCCACCAAGTCCACCCGACCAGCCGAACCATGGACCAGGGCCTCATCGCGTGTCTGGTAGAGCTGGAAACGCCCATCGTTGAGGGCGTAAAGGAAGTAATCGAACCCATCGATCAAGCCGCCTATCGCGGTGCCGCCATCGGGCCGGTGATAGGTGACCCTGTCCCCCGTCCCCCAGAAAGCCGCGCGGTCGATCCGGACGGTATCATCGGCCAGATCGACCTGATGCGCCGGGTCGTCAACGGTTCCCGAGGCATTCAGGATCGACATCGTGGTTTTGATGCGGATATCGTTGCCATCGTCGCTACTGGCGTTTACCACGTAACCGAGCCGGATATCCGTGGTCGAACCCAGAAGAATAGCGCCATCGGCGCTCAGTTTGATGCGGCCGGTGGCGTTGACGTCGATATCGTCCAGATGGCTGACCCTGATCGCCGTCACGACGGGCAGCACCCCACGCGTCAGGCTGATGCTCACGGGCTTGGCTTCCGTCGTGATGCGCGCGGAAGATTTCAAGGCGATGATCGTGTCGGTGACTGACGCGATCGTATAAGCCAGCACCCCCGTCGTCGCATTGACGGACGCGCCGGAAATCCGCAGCAACTGCCCCGCGGCAAACCCTTCCGTTAGCCAACTGCCGCCATCGGCGCGCACGATCCGCCCCGAGTCCAGCAACGTATTCTCCAGAAACCGAACCACCGCGCTGCTCGGCGCCGCCGTCGCCCTGAAGCGCGGGTCCAGCACCACGGGTGCCAGGCGAATATATCGCGAAGACTCCCTCACGAGCGGGAAACTGTCGTCGATCGTGATGACATTGGCCGTGACACTGACGATGCGGGGGAACGCGGCCGAACCGATCGTGTCGTTCTGGATCTGCTTGCCGTCCGCGCCGTCGATCGTGATGAACATGCCGGCTTGCAGGCCGCCGGTCAGCCAGTTGCCGCCATCGGTGCGGGTGATCGTGCGCGATGACGCGTCGAAATTGACCGTGGCGAGCAGCGCGGCGCCCCCCAGGAACTGCACATCCAACCGTTCCGCCGCCGCCAGGGCGATCTGTTGGTCCTCCGTGAACAGTACATTCGGTATGGTGCGGTCGATTACCGTCTCCCCGCCATTCGCACCGATACTGTCCCTGCTCCGGATCGTGACATGGGCCCCGACGCTCAGCCATCCCCTCATTTTTTCTCCTGTGATTCCAAGGCAGTAGGTTTGGATGCCAAGTCGCCCCGCCACCTGCAACGGGAAGCTGGCCCAACTGACCGGGTCATACCTCGAGTCACGTAACCCAGCCTGATACAAAAAG
>CAMATI010000038.1 GCA_945861095.1 Asaia bogorensis
TCTGGGAGTATCTGCGAGGCAACAAACTTTGCGCAATCGTCTGGGACAGCTACGAGGCTATTGTCGATGCGTGTTGCAAGGCTTGGAACTTCCTCGTCTCCGATCCAGACCGGATCCGCTCCATTGGCGCCAAGGCCTCCCTTTGGGCAGGTGTCAATGTTTCGGCGGGTTGGTATAATTCAACAAGCCTGAGCCTCTGCTCCATGCACCCTGTCATGCGACTCCCTCTCACGTTCTGCGGCCGATCCTCGCGCGGTCGAACCTACCCAGGAATCGTCTTCTTCCTCGGCATTACGCTTACGTCGCCTTAATGCCGCGACAAAGGACCGCTGACGGCGGCGTCACCAACTGATACCGATGAGAGGTAGAGCGGAAACCAGCCTGAACCGGGCGCCGAACTTCAACCGACCAACCGCGCATTGAACGGGACGCCAGCTTGATCGGCACCGAAAACACTGACAGTCAGACTTTGGCTCGCGCCGATCTAACCGTCGAACCCGAATGGCCCTCCGCGCCCGATCGGTTAGGCGCGTCACGACTGCCGCTATCGCAGGACCCCGAAATCCCGATCAACTGAACGGCGCAAGGTGGCGCGGAACGTCGACGCCGAAACGCCGACATGCGCGCAAGACCGGGCGTCAGGCGGCGGTGCCGCCCACGGTCAGTCCGGTCAATTTCAGGGTCGGCTGCCCCACGCCCACGGGCACGCCCTGGCCATTCTTGCCACACGTCCCGATTCCCGGGTCCATCGCCATGTCGTTGCCAACCATCGCAACCTTGGTCAGCGAGTCCGGGCCGTTGCCGATCAACGTGGCCCCCTTCACTGGGGCGGTAACCTTACCGTCCTCGATCAGATAGGCCTCGCTGGCCGAGAACACGAACTTGCCCGACGTGATGTCCACCTGGCCGCCACCGAAATTCACCGCGTAGAGACCGCGCTTGACGGACGCGATCATCTCGGCCGGTTCGTGCGATCCACCCAGCATCACGGTGTTGGTCATGCGGGGCATGGGCGAATGTGCGTAGGACTGGCGCCGCCCGTTCCCGGTGGCGGGCATATTCATCAGACGCGCGTTCAGCCGGTCCTGGAGATAGCCGACCAGCACCCCGTCCTCGATCAGGACGGTGCGGCTGGTGGGTGTCCCTTCATCGTCGACCGTCAGGCTGCCGCGACGGTCAGGGATCGTCCCATCATCAATGACAGTCACACCCTTCGACGCAATCCGCTTGCCGAAAAGATCCGAGAAAGCAGAGGATTTCTTGCGATTGAAATCGCCTTCAAGCCCGTGCCCGATCGCCTCATGCAGCAGGATACCGGGCCAGCCGGAGCCAAGAACGACTTCCATCTCCCCGGCCGGCGCGGGGCGGCTGTCGAGATTGACCAGCGCCTGGCGCAGCGCCTCGTTTACCGCGCCGCGCCACACCGCCTCGGTCGTCACGGCATCGTAGGCGAAGCGCCCGCCGGTGCCGTAGCTGCCGGTTTCCCGGCGTCCGTTATGCTCCACGACGACCGACACGTTCAGCCGCACCAGGGGGCGCATATCGGCGACGCGGGTTCCATCGGGACGCATGATCTGCACCGCCTGCCATTCGCCGCCCAGCGACGCCATCACCTGGGTGACCCGGCTGTCCTTGCCGCGGGCGTAGGCATCGATCTCCGACAACAGCCCGGTGCGAGCTGAGAAATCCATGAGCTGAAGCGGGTTGGCGTCAGAGTAAAGACGCGCATTGGTGGCCCGCGGCGCCTCGGCCAAAACCCCGTGATGGCCGGACGCCACCGCCGATACGCTGGATGCCGCACGACGGAGCGCGGCTTCCGAGACCTCTCCGGCATGAGCATAGCCGGTGGCCTCCCCGACGACCGCACGCAAGCCGAAACCCAGGTTGGAATCAAACGCGGCACTGCGGATGCGGCCGTCGTCGAGGCTGATCATTTCGCTTTCACGGTATTCCAGGAACAATTCCCCGTCATCGCTGCCACTCAGGGCTTGGCCAACCACGCGTTCCGCCGTCATCCGGTCAAGCGCCGAGTCGGCCCGGTCGAAGAACAGCTTGTCTGTCGCGGCGAGCGAGGTCATGTCCGGGTTTCCTTGTCAGCGTGTCGGCCAGGGAGGAGTATCCAGGGAGAATGGGCAAGCGCGACCGGTTTTACCACTGGTCACGTGATCAGCCGATCCACGGGCAAGCGGATTTCGGCAATGGTTCCCTCGCCCACATGGCTCACCAGGGATAGAGTGCCGCCATGCCCGGTGACCATCGCCCGGGCAATATAGAGGCCCAGCCCGGCACCCTGATACCGTCGCGACAGAGTATTATCCAGTTGGGTGAACGGCTCGAATGCCCGTTCCAGATCCTGTTCCGCAATGCCGATGCCGGTATCGCGAACATATAACAGGAGGCCGCCGTCGCCGGCCAACCGGGCACCGACCGTCACGGTGCCCCCCGCGTTGGTGAACTTAATCGCATTCGACATCAACTGGCTCAACGCTTGTAGTAAACGTCGCTCATCGGAGCGGATATACGGTAGGTTCTCGGGAATATCCACCACCAGGGTCAGTTCCGCTGCATGGATCGCCGTCTCCGCCTGTCGAGCCGCGGCCCGCAGCAAACGCGATAGATCAATCTGGTCGACGGCGAGATCGAAGCGGCCCGATTCGATACGCGCAACATCCAGGATGATGTTTATCAGATTGAGCAGGGTCCGCCCCGCATCGTTGATCTGTTGGGCGAATTCGACCACCCGACCCGGATCCTGCCGGCCGGCCTCCCGCGCCAACGAGTCGGAGAAACCGATCACCGCATTCAGCGGTGTACGCAATTCATGGCTCATCGTCGCCAGGAAACGCGATTTCGCCTGATTCGCCGCTTCGGCGGCATCGCGGGACCGCCGGAGCTCTTCTTCCACGGCATGCGCCTCGGTCATGTCGGTATAGGTACTGACCCAACCGCCATCCGGCGTCGGATCCGAACGCACGTCGAGCACACGTCCGGCACGCGTCACGAACTGGCTGTTATATGGCTGTGACCGATCCCGTTCGGCCAACGCCTGGAGCGCGGCCTGGGCGGACGGGTCCGCACCCCATTCGCCACTGCTATAAAGATATTCGAACACCTCCGCGTCGGTTCTGCCAGGTTCCAGAAGGCCCTTGGGATACCCGAGCAATTCGTGAGCGGTGGGATTACTGGCGACCAGCTGACGATCGGCGCTCCACAACAGGACCGCGTGGCGAATATTCGCGAGCATCGTGGTCATCACGTCGGCCCGCCGGGTGATTTCGCCTTCGGCCTCGACCAACGCCGTGATATCGGTCACCACGCTGATATGGCCGCCATCCGGCAGCGGCGCGGTGCGGACGTCGATCGCGGTGCCGTTGGGGCGGCGGCGGCGGCGAATCTGCGGCCGAGTGATGTCGTGCGCCATCTGCTGGGAGAACACGTCGGTGGCCGCCCCGGGCCCGAATTCCCCACTTGCAGCTCTGCGCTGAACGATATCGACCATGCTCTCACCGATTTGGACCGGGGCGCCGGCCATGACCTCGGAGTAGGCTCGATTGTACATGCGCAGCCGGTGGTCGGCGCCATAGACGCAAATGCCGTGCGGCACTTCCTCCAGGATCGTGTCCAGCAGGCGTGCCCGTCGCTGCGCCTCATCCTCGGCCTGGACCAGGGGGGTAACGTCGGTCACGGTGATGGTCCAGGCGCCATCGGGCAAGGGCGCCGAAACGATGTCGATGACTCGCCCGTTGCCGCAGGTGCGGCGGGTTTCCGCCGGCAAGGCGCGATTTGCGCGCTGTTCCGCCTCGACGAACCCGATCCCGTCGGCGCCCGAATACTCCTCCTGCCGCGCCATCAGGTTCAACAGATCCGGGAAGAGTACGCCGGGCATCACGCGCTCGATCGGCAGCGACAGGAGTTCGGCGAAGCGCGGATTGGAAAAGATCATCGCGCCGTTGGGCCGGAACGCGGCTAGGCCAATGCGCAATGTGGCCAGTGCTGCCGCGGACATACCGGCCGCGCGCTCTGCATCGGCGCGGGCGGCGATAAGTGCGGTGGTTTCGATGGCGCTGACGACGTAGCCGCCACTGGGTAACGGCGTGTTGATGAGGTCGAAACTCCGCCCCTTGTACATACGCCGGCGCAACCGGCCGGGGCGCGTTCGGTCCGCGGCCATAACGGCAGCGACCTGCGTTTCCGGATCACCCGGGCCGTAGATCCCACGCAATGCGGACGCGCGCACCGCGTCCACCACCGGCGTGCCGGACGGAAACGCGTCAGGCGGCAGTTCCAGGGAGTTCAGGAAGGCCGGGTTCATCAGCACAATGCGCTGCTGGTCGTCAACGATCGCAATGCCGATCTGAATGACGTCAACGGCCTCGGTCAACGGAACAAGGGGGAGATTGTTAGCGGGATTCGGCTGATCCCCGTCACCACCAGTCATTCGGGTGAGCCGCGCTGTTGGTGACCCGGCAAGGAGGCGTGCAGCACGACGATGGTGGCCGTCAGCAACAGGCACGCGCAGAGTTGATGAGCGGTGCCGAGCAGCAGGGGGACAACGTGCAACAGGGTGATCACGCCGAGGGTATATTGCACGATCAGACAAACGCCGAGCAGGATGAGCGCATTACGGAGTGGTGGGGCGGGACGGCCGCGCCAACCGACGATCACGGTCAACAAGACGAGGATCGCACTGATCGTGGCCAGCACCCGATGGTTGAACTGCACGGCAGTGACATTTTCAGCCAGGTTCCGAAGGAACGGCAGCGGTCCGAAATACCCCTCCGGAAAGACCCGCCCATCCATCAACGGAAACGTATTGAAGGTCAGCCCAGCGCGTATTCCGGCGACAAAGCCGCCGGCGACGATGGTCAGCGAGATCATGACCAGCGACAGGATCGCCAACCGTCTCAATTGCGTGGCGTGTCCGGTTGGCGCGGTCGTCGAGGTTGCCTCGGCCACTGGTGCCTCGTGCACTGGCGCCTGGGCTCGGTGGGTCAGGGAAAGCCCGATCCAGATCAGGCTCGCATAGAGGATCAGGGCAAGGCCGAGATGCACTACCAACCGGTAGGGGGACACGGTGGTCGCGTCCGGCAGGAACCCGGATGCGACCATGAACCACCCAACAAACGCCTGTAGGCCACCGAGCGCGAACAACGCCAGCAAACGCGGGATCAAATGGCGATCGATCCGTCCGGTCATCCAGAGCCACACGAGCGGCACCGCGAAGGCCAGCCCCAGCACGCGCCCCCAGAACCGATGGATCCATTCCAGCCAGAAGATTCCCTTGAATTCCAGCAGTGTGAAATCGGAATTGGTCAGCGCGAACTGGGGGATTTCCCGATAAAGCGCGAACAGCCTGTCCCATTCCTGCTGAGACAGTGGCGGCAAGGCGCCGACAATGGGCGCCCATTCCATGATGGACAGGCCGGAGCCAGACAGCCTGGTGGCACCACCAAGGCCAATCATGACCAGGACCATGACCGCCAGGGTAAACAGCCAACCCGCGACCATGCGGCGGTTGCGCCGACTGGCGGCGCGATCGCTGAATGAGGCGCCGGAGAAATCGCCGACATCGAAGGGCATGGAGCCCTTATAGAACCAAGCGTGTCGGGAAGAAACACCGCACCGTCCGCCTCCCGAATAGTTAATTCGCGCGACGACCTGTCTCCGGTTGATTTGGCAGAGTCAAATCTCCGGTATGGTCCTGCTCAGCCGGGTCTGGCTTAACCGGAGCACAGGCGTATCAGCCGGCGCGCGCGGAGCGCGATATCCACCCGCGATGGTCGGTGCGTGCGGTCCGGAAGGACACAGCGGGCTGGGATTTATCCCCCTGATGATGGCAACCAGGGCTCGGTGAGCCAAATCTTGGCCAAATCCGAGCGTTCTTTTTCCATGAGAGCTGACCAGGCCGGTCCGTCCGTCCAGGCCGGAACGAAGCCGGCGGTATCAGCCTTCATCCGAAAGTAGGGATCCGCCACTATCGCTTTCAGCACGGCGATAAACCGTTCCAGAACATCGGGAGGCAGACCAACCGGTGCCGCCAATCCGTGGCGGATGGCGGCCGCCAACGGCACCCCAGCCTCCTGCAACACCGGCATGTCAGGCAGCATGCCGAAGCGGTTGCGGGCAGCAAGGCCTACCCCATGCAACTTGCCGTCACGCAGGGCATCGATCACATCCGACAAACCCAGTGCCGCGGCCGACACATTGCCCGCCAGAACCGCCTGGCGCGCCGCAGCAGCCGACGGAAACGGGACGATGTTCAATCGAGTCTGCGAGACGACCTGCAGCTTCAAGGCCGCCAAATGGGGCGGACTTCCGGGTTGTGGCGTTCCCATCGGGATCGCATCCGCGTCTTCGCTCGCTCGGCGTATGATGTCCTGGACGGATTCCAAAGGTTCGGCCGCAGGGGAAACCAGGGCAACCGGTTCCCGCATCACCGCCCCAACGAGTGAGAGGCGCTGGGCAAGCGTGTCGCCGCCGCGATCCACCATTCGCGCGGAGAGAGTGGGCGTGGTCACCCAGCCAATCGATGCGCCGCTAGGGAACGCTTCCGCAAGGACGTTCAACGCGGCCATACCGCCTTCGCCCGCGATATTGCGAATCACGAGATCCGTCAGCGGCAGCTGGCGGACCAAGTGTGGCGCGAACCATCGGGCGATCCGATCGCTTCGTGACCCGAGGGGCGCACCGACCATCATGACGACCCGACGATTGGCATATGCCGGGGAACTTCCGGCTCCCAAGGCCACAATGCCTGTTAGCGCCTGACGCCGGGTGATCATGCTCAGGGCGCCGGGCTCGCCGGGGCAGCTTGCGTTGGGGCCGTCGCCGCGTCGCGGCGCAACCGGTTTTCGCCGAGGAACAGCAGAATGGGGGCAGCGATAAAGATCGACGACGAGGTTCCAACGACGATGCCGAACAACATCACCACCGCGAAGCCGGAAATCGACTCACCTCCGAAAACGGCAAGTGGCAGACTCGCCAAGAAGATGGTGGCGGAGGTGCCCAATGTGCGGTTCAGGGTTTCGTTGATCGACAGATCGATCAGCTCCCGCAGCGGCATGGATTTGTATTTGCGCAGATTTTCGCGAACCCGATCATAGACCACGACTTTGTCGTTGGTGGAGTAGCCCAGGATCGTCAGGATTGCCGCGACCATCACGAGGTCGAAATCGTAGCGTGTGATGGCGAGGAAACCGACCGCCTTGGTGATGTCCAGGATCAACGTCACCACGGCCCCGACGGCAAATTGCCATTCGAACCGGAACCAAATGTAGAACAGGATCATCAGTAGACTGACGCCGAGCGCGATCATGCCATCGCGGAACAATTCTGCCGACACGCTGGCTCCGACCGCGTCAGTGCGGACGATATTGGCGCCCGGGATGGCATTTTCCAACGCCGCGCGGACGCGGGACACAGCCTGCTGGGTAGCGGCCTCGGTCGGTTGCAGACCCAAACGAATCAGAACATCGGACGAGGTGCCGAACTGCTGGACGCCCTGCTCACCGACATTCTCCGCGGCGACGGCGGCGCGGATCTTGGCGAAATCGGCAGGTCCAGGGGTGCGCACTTCCATAACAACGCCACCGGAGAAATCGATCCCCAGATGCAGACCGGGATAAAAGAACAGGACGACCGAGACGGTGGACAGGAACGCCGAGACGGCCAATCCCATGATCCGGCCTCGCATGAACTGGATGCGGGTGTTGTCGGGCGCCAGGCGAAAGATAGGTTTGATAAACATGTGCGTACTCAGACCGGAAGCGTCTTGGGACGGGTCTTGATGTACCACATGGAGACCAGCAGACGGGCCAGCATCCAGTTGGTAAACAAAGTCGTGACGATGCCAACGGTGATGGTCACGGCGAAGCCGCGCACCGGGCCCGATCCGAACGCGAACAGCACGACATGCGACAGGAATCCCGTGGCGTTCGAGTCAAAGATGGTGCTGAAGGCGCGGGAAAATCCGTGCTCCAGGGCCGCCAGTGGTGGCCGGCCTTGGCGAAATTCCTCCCGTATACGCTCGTTCACCAGGATATTGGCATCGACCGCCACACCCAGGGTCAGCAGAATGCCTGCCATGCCGGGCAGGGTCAGTGTGGCTTCCAGCAGCGACATGATCGCCAGGATCAGAATCACGTTGACGACCAGCGCCGCATTCGCGAACCAACCGAACAGACCGTAGAAGAAGCCCATGAACAGGATGACCAGGACGAAGCCGGCAAAGAGCGATAGCGCTCCGGCCCTGATACTGTCAGCCCCAAGCTCGGGTCCGACGCTGCGCTCCTCCACCACTGTCAGCGGCGCTGGCAGCGCGCCGGCACGCAGCAACACCGACAACTCATTGGCGCTGGCGGCGGTGAACGACCCGCTGATCTGACCACGGCCGGCGGTAATCGGCTCCCGGATCACCGGGGCCGAGATGACCTTGTCGTCCAGCACGATGGCAAAGCGGCGGTTGACGTTGGCTCGGGTGATGTCGGCGAAGCGCTTGCCGCCGACCGAGTTGAACACGAAGTTCACCACCCATTCGGAGGTCTGCTGGTTGGTGCCGGCGCGCGCGTCGGTCAGATCGGCGCCATCGACGTCAATGCGCTTGCGAACGGCGATTTTCTCCCCCGGCCGATCCTGCATCGACAGGAACTCGACCCCGGGTGGAGGCAGGCCCCCGGCGTTCGGGTTGGCGTTCTCATCGACCAACCGGAAGGTCATGTGCGCGGTCTTGCCGAGCAGTTGCTTGATGCGGTTGGGGTCGTCGATACCGGGGAGTTGGACGACGATACGGCTGTCACCCTGTTGGGTAATCTGTGGTTCCACCACCCCGGTCTCGTCGATGCGCCGGCGGACGATCTCAATCGATTGCTGCACGGCGCCGGTCGCGCGGGCGTTCATAGCCGCCTGGGATAGCGTCATCGTGATCGTGCCGTCCGGGGTGGAGGCAATCGCCAGGTCGGGGGTGTTGTTGGGACCGGTCGGACTGATCAGGGGACGCAATGCGGCCACGGCGGCTTCAGTCTTGGTCGCATCACGCAGGCGCAGCAGCACCCGGTTCTGATCTGGCTGAGGCTCCAGGACCGAATAGAATATCTGCCCTGGCCGCAGCGCCTGCCGGATCCCGTCCACCAAGCTTTCCAGCTTTTCCTTCGTCACGGCCTTCATGTCGACTTCCAGCAGCAGATAGCTGCCGCCACGCAGGTCGAGGCCGAGATGCACGGTGCGCCAGGGAATCCATGACGCGGGCGCTGGCAACAGGTTGGGAAGACACAGCAGCAGCCCGAGAAGGCATGCGCCGAGGATCGCGGCGGTCTTCAGGCGGCTGAAATACATCATGGGCGGTTGAGCCACGCTCCTGGAGGGTCACACCGGGACGGCCCGCTCCGCTTGTATGCGGAACAGGTCCAGCCGGTTCGGCCCCTATGCGCTGGGGCTTGCCAGCTTGTCCAGTCCCTCCGTAAGTCCCGATGGCGGATTGCAATTAATCGGGGCCGGTCACACGGTCGGTTCTCGGGCCGGAAGCCGAAAAACCGTTGGGACCGATCCTGGTAGGCGGGCCAGACATCCGGGTTCAACAGGCGAGGCGGGCGGCTCTCGTCAAGGGGGCCCGCCGCTGTTCGGCGGCGATGGTCGCGATGTTGTGTCGAGACGGACGCGTGATCCCGGCGGTATGCGGACTGACCAGCACGTCGGGGAACTGCGGCATACGATGATCCGTAGGCGGCGTTTCTTCGCTGTCCGTCAACCCACTGCCAAGATCGGGGACAAACCAAGGAATGCTCCTTGCGCTGATAGTGGTGAGCTTCTGTCTAGAACCGCTGTTCTATCGCGTTGGCGCGTTCATATCCCTCGGAGCGAAGCGTAGAAAGGAAGGATCCGCCCGCCAAGGTTCTTATAAACGGTGCGACCATCCCCGCTCGGCGATCCCGCCCTACCGCAATCCCAGGAACGCCGAGGCCTCTCGCACCAGGTCTTGCAACGCGCCATCCGAGAAGGGCGACACTAACCCGGCCGATCGCACCAGGTCCTGGAACGGCGCCGACCCGCCGCGTCCACATAGTTGCACATAAGCGTCCAATGCACCGGCCTGGTCCCTGCGGGACCGCGCCCAAAGCTGCATCGCGCAGCACTGCGCCAGTGTGTAGTCAATGTAGTAGAATGGCGACGAATAGATGTGGTGCTTCGCCTGCCACCGCGCGCCTTTTGCAAGGAACCCCAGATCCCCGTAATCGGTCCACGGCATGTAGATCCGCTCCAACCGCCGCCACATCGCATGGCGGTCCTCGGGGGTCGCCTCTGGGTTGGCATAGACCTCGTGCTGGAAGTGATCGACGCAGACGCCGTAGGGTAGGAAGGCCAGCGCGCCGATCAGGTGCATGCGGCAGAACCGGTCCGCCGCCGCTTCGCCGACCATCAGGTCCATCTGCGGATAGGTCAGGAACTCCAGACCCATGGAGTGGATTTCAGCCGATTCCATGGTCGGCCACAGGTAATCGATCCCCGGCTGGTCGCGGCTTTCCCAGTTCTGGAAAGCGTGCCCCATTTCATGGGTGAAAACGCCGATGTCGTGGTGGGTGCCGTTGAAGTTGGCGAAAATGAAGGGCACGCCCTCGGTCGGGAAGGACGTGCAGAACCCGCCGCCGGCCTTGGTTGGGCGGTTCTTCAGGTCCAGGAAACCGCCCTGTCTCATCAAGGCGAAGAACGCACCCAGCCGCGGGTCCATGCGGTCGAACATCGTCTGCGCCTGGCTGACCAGAAAGTCGTGCTCCCCTGCCGGCTTGGGGTTGCCCGCGGGATCGATCAGCGCCTCATCCCAGAAGCAAACTCGGTCCCAGCCGAACGCCTGGCGTCGATCTTCCAGCAGACGAGACACCATCGGCACCACATGGCGCGCCACCTGATCCCGATAGCGTGCGACGTCATCCGGCCCATAGTCGGTGCGCCGCATCCGCCGATAACCCAGCGGCGTGTATGTGGGATAATCCAGCTTGCGAGCCATGCGATGCCGCAGACGCACCAGTTCGTCGTAGATCCTGTCCAGTTCCCCCGTATTCGCCGCAAAGAACCCCCACCGAGCCTGTTCGGCGCGATGGCGGGTGGCGCGGTCCGGGTCTTCCGCGAACGGCCCCAGCCCAGCAAGATTCAAGGTGAGGCCGTCGAGTTCAATCCGTGCGGAAGCCAGCAGAGCGGTATAGACCGCCGATAGTCGCGATTCGTCCTCCAGATCGGCCTTGATCGCGGGATCGAAGGCGGCGATGTCGGCTTCCCAAAGGCGCAGCGCATGTCCGCCAGCTTCCGCTTCCACCTCGGTTCGGGCGGGATCGGCCAAAAGGCGGCGCTTGATGGCGACCTCATACTCGGTCGCCTCCGGCGCCAGGGCATCGGCGAAGTCCCTAGCCGCCTTCGCGGTCTCCGATGCGGTGTCCTGGGCAAAGCGCAGATGCACCAGGGCGCTCCAGGTGTCGTATTCCCGCCGCTGCCGATCCCACAGCGCCAGTGCCGCGACCCGGTCCCCACGGTCAAGCAGCGCGGCGACGGCGGCATGGGCGGCGGCGAGGCTGCCCTTGTCTGGGGTGACCGTGGCGATGTCGGCGAAATTGGGCGGCATGCGTGGGTTCCTGAGTTGATAGGTCGCGCCGACCCCAAAAGGGCCCATCCGCGTCAGGGGCCGGTCGAGCGAACCGTGACCCGGGTGCCGGGGGCAGGCGGGTTTTCCGGCGGGCCGGCGAAACATTGGGCGAGGCTCATCCAAATGCGCGCGGGCTCCCCGGCTACCACCAGATCGGTATCGGCGACGTTGCGCACCTGGGTCACCACCTGACAGAAGCCCAGTGCATCGCCGATGACGGCGTTGTCCGTTGTCGGATCGTTCCATTCCCAGATTGCGCCGGACGGGGCGGTCAGGCGCACATAGGGCGCAGGTCCCGGGACCGCGCTCTGACGATTGGCAAAGGTCCAGCCATAGGTGCGCACGCCGATTTCCGCCACGCTGCGCAGCCGATCGGTCGCTGTCCGGGCCACGCCCATCAGGTCATAAATGGCCTGGCCATGTGCCCAGGTTTCCATCTGCCGAGCGGTGGTGAACATGCGCAGGCCCATGTCGGGGCCGGCCCAGGCGAGCCGCGTATCCGGGGCCATCACGGACAGCTTGCCGCACAACTCCGTCAGGTGCGAATGCCACCGTTCCAGCAGGTGCGCCCCCACCAGATCGCCCATTCGGTCCCGGGTCTCCTGGACCCGGCTCTGGCCGCCAGACCGGCGCGCGGCGACGTCCTGCCGGCGTTTGGCGAAGACGTCGCGACCGGCGACGGACGAGGCGGCCGCCAGATCGCCGTCGTGCAGATGCTGAATCACGTCGTTGACGGTCCACTGCTTGAACAGCGTCGGCCGATCCCAGTCGGTGTCCTTCAAAGTCAGCAGCAACTCACGCAACGCGTCGGCTTCAGCCTGAAAATCGACCGCCTGAGGCAGCATGGCAGGAAGTTCCCTCTTGTTGTCGTTGGTCGGTGGCGGTGCGATCCGCTGGATTTCCGTCTACACCATATCTGGGGTGATGATCGACTGGCCTCGGACCAGCGCTAACCCACGCCCCGGAGGCTCCGCACGAGAAATCCATGCCGACGATCGCAACCCCGCCTTCTTCTTCGGTCTGGCGGCCGATGACTCAGGCCGAGTTCCCTTCGGTCGAGGCCATCGGTGCAGTGGTGCATGTCACCTTCCCCGAAGCGCCCGCGATCGTGGCCGATCGCCACGGCTTGTATCCTGCCGGCTGCCTGGTGCTATGCGGCGCTGCCGGGATAATCGGCTATGCGGTTAGCCATCCGTGGCTTTTCCTGCATCGGCCCAAACTCGACACGGTGCTTGGCCAACTTCCCATCGCGGTCTGGGATTACCTGGCCAGCAGGCTGGAAATTGGCGGGCACGCGATCATCGCACCGCGCGACCGTTACGTCGGAGCGCGACCCTTTCCTGCCTGATTGGTGGGTGCACCAAAAGTCACGGGGCGCTGCCGATAGGGTCGGCAGGCTTGGAGAACCCAAGACTCGCCGGCACACGGTTTTGCTCCTGATACACGAAGGTGCCGTAAGTGTTTGATTCCACTGGCACCGGCACACCGAATCGAGCCGTGGACCAACTGACTACCAATCTACGATGGGTGACGGCGCTCCGTACAGTCGCGTAGTCTCCCCCGGTGAACCAATCCATCACGCTCCCTGACGCTCCGGCCGTCGTCGCTGGCCACGGACGCGCCGCCGTCCTGACCCCAGACGGGGAACTCCTGCTGTTGCCCACCGCCCAGGCCGTCGAGCGCCTGCGCGCCCTCCCGCCGCCGCTCCTCGTCCATGCGCCAGCGACCTTTCGCCGCCTCGGCATCCGCCCAGGCCCGGCCTTCGACCTGCTGGACCTGTTTGCCTTCGCAAGACCAGCCCGTGCCGCCGCGCCGACTCCCCGGGGTCTGGCCTTGGCACTCGACATGGACGTCCCACCGCCCGGACTGGAATCCGAAGTCGCCCTACTTTCGGAACTGGCCCTCGCCCTGTTCAGCCATCTAAGCCGGGGCCGCGAGACTTTGATCAACCGCGATGCCGCCGCGCTCGCCGCTCGCATGGGAACCGCCGGCTGGGGCTGGGCACCCTACGTAACAACCGCGCTCGGCCGCCCCCACGTGCCAGCATCCGTGGAACCGTTGCGGGTCTGGAAGCGCCTGCCGGAATGGGACGACACGGCGCCACTGCCACCTCCCTCGTCCCATCCCGTGGAAGAAGCCGAGGCACGATCCCGCCTGGCCGCGATTCTAGGACCCGAAGCCGAACAGCGCCCGGGCCAATCCGACTATTCGGGGGCCGTGGCAGCCGCATTCGCCCCTCGCGAAACCCGCGGCGATCCGCACCTGGTGCTGGCCGAGGCGGGCACCGGAATTGGCAAGACCCTGGGATACCTCGCGCCGGCCAGCGTCTGGGCGGAGAAGAACCGGGGTTCCGTTTGGATCAGCACCTTCACGCGCCATTTGCAGCGGCAGATCGACACCGAACTCACTCGCCTGATCCCAGACCCGACCGAGCGCCGCCGCCGGGTCGTAGTGCGGAAGGGGCGGGAAAATTATCTGTGCCTGTTGAACCTGGAAGACGCCGTCAACGCCTCCTCCAGCGGTCTTATCCAGTCGCATACGGTTCCGCTCGGCCTGATCGCCCGGTGGGCCGCCGCGACCGATGACGGCGACATACAGGGCGGCGATCTGCCCGGCTGGTTGGGCGAACTGCATGGCACCGCTCTGATCGCAACGCTGGCCGACCGGCGCGGTGAGTGCATCCATGCCGCCTGCCCCCACTGGCGCCGCTGCTTCATCGAACACACGGTCCGCCGGGCTCGATCCGCCGAGTTGGTCGTGGCCAATCATGCCCTGGTGATGACGCAGGCCGCCTGGGGCGGGCTGGACGACAACACCGTGCCCAGCCGCTACGTGTTCGACGAGGGCCATCACGTGTTCGAAGCCGCGGACAGCGCATTCTCCGCCACCCTCTCCGGGATCGAAACGGCGGAGTTGCGGCGCTGGCTGCGGGGCGCCGAAGGGGGTGCTTCACGCGCCAGGGGATTGCGCAAACGCGCCGAGGACCTGATCGTTACCCGACCGGAACTGGAAGCCCCACTGGACGCGGCGTTGCAGGCGGCTGGCGCCCTACCGCCATCTGACTGGTCGATGCGGATGCGCCAGGAGCAAGAAGGCCCGCCTTTGGCAGGTATCGAGGTAACCCGTAGCAATCCAACCGAAGTATTCCTCCGCCTGGTGCGCCAGCAGGTGCTCGCTCGCACGATCGGCGCGGACCAGGACTCGGCCGTCGATCCACGTCGGGCCAGCTATGGCGGGTCTGTAGAATGCGATGTCTTTCCCGTGGCCGAGGATGTCGCGACCTCTGCCGAACGCCTGGCGCGTGCGATGCAGCGAATCGCCGAACCGCTCACCACCCTGCGGGAAAGACTTCTGGCGCGCCTCGACACGGAAGCGGAGGACATGGACCCCAGCACGCGGAACCGAATCGAGGCGACATGCCGGTCGCTGACCCGGCGCGCGATCAATCCGCTGAGTGCCTGGCAGGCCATGCTGATGCGCCTGGCCGAACCCGATGACGATCCGGGCCAGCGCCCAGGCCATGTGCTGTTCTTCCGCCTGGATCGGCGCGAAGGGCTGCGCGACAATGATGTCGGCCTGCATCGTCATTGGCTGGACCCGACGATCCCGTTCGTGGCGACGCTCGCCGCACCGGCGCAAGGGCTACTGGTGACCTCGGCGACATTACGAGATTCAGGAAACTCAGACCCGGAAGCAGCCTGGGCGGCCGCCGAGGCACGTGTCGGGGCGCCGCATCTGCCATCGCCGGCCATTCGCGCCTCGGTCGCGTCACCGTTCGATTATGCGCGCCAGACCCGGACCTTCGTGATCACCGATGTGATGATCAACGATATCGGCCAGCTTGCAGCCGCCTATCGGACTTTGTTCCTGGCATCCGGCGGCGGCGGATTGGGGCTGTTCACGGCGATCCGTCGTTTACAGGCCGTACACGCCCGCATCGCGCCCGAGTTGGAAGCCCGTGACATCCCGCTTTACGCCCAGCATGTGGATGCCATGGGCAACGCCACCCTGGTAGATATCTTTCGCACCGAGGAAGCCAGTTGTCTGCTCGGAACCGACGCCATGCGAGACGGGGTCGATGTCCCGGGTAAAGCCTGCCAACTGGTGGTGTTCGAACGCGTGCCGTGGCCGCGACCAGACATCCTTCATCGCGAGCGACGCGTCCACCTTTCGGAAGGTGACCCCAAGGCCTACGATGATCGCATCGCCCGCCTGCGCTTGCGCCAGGCGTTCGGCCGATTGATCCGGCGCGCGTCCGATCGCGGGGTGTTCGTGCTGCTGGACCGGCAGACTCCCAGCCGCATCCTGTCGGCCTTCCCGGAAGGCGTGCGGGTGCGGCGGGTCGGCTTGGCACAGGCCGCGGCGGAGACAGCGGCGTTCCTCTCGCTTGAAGGCAGCCAATGAACCTTTGCAATGTGGCCGTGCCGCGTCACAACCGGCGGCACTTCCGGGGTTCCTCCAGGCCGGCAAGCCGCCCCCTGCTACACAGGTTTATGCGGACTGGCCGAAATAGTGACCGACGGGCCGATGCGTCCCCATCATTGCGGGCGCAGACCCGTCATCCTCCCATTCCGTCGTCGCAGGCTGGAAGAATGGTGGATGCCGCCCCGGGTCGGTATAACGAGGAGGCGCCGACCGCGGCTTCGTTGTCTCGGCCGATTGAAATGGGCGGACGCTGATCCATGGATCGAATCAACCCATTCCTGATGGTCGCTATGACGATCGGCGGCGCCCAGGCGGCGGTACTTCTTGCGCTTGGCCTGGCGGGACTCTCAGTATTCTGGGTTGTAGCCGCGGCGATCGTGATCGCCAGCGCATCAATGGTCGCGCTGATGACGATCTGGTCGCGCGATATCGCAACCCTAAACACGGCCATCGGTCGAATTGGCGCCAGCGACGCCGCATCCATCCTGCCCGAACCCATCGACTTGGTCACCATGGAGCCGCTCGGCGTCGCGGTCGCGCGCCTGTCCCGACGCCTGGCGCAGCGCGCTGAAACGATGGAGCGCGATCGTCTTGCCGATTCGTTGATCCTGGAACGACTGCCCGATCCACTGGTGGTGCTGGCCGAGGATCGGTCGATCCGGCGCATGAACGCGGCGGCAAGGACCGCGTACGGCGATGACCTGCCCGCGGTGTTGCGCAACCCGGAATTACGCACCGCGATCGACCGCGCGTTATCGGCGAACGCGGTCCAGGGCGCCGAACTGTCGCTTCCGGTCCCGGTGCCGCGAGAGGTTCGGGCCGTCGTGGTGCCGATGGATCCCCCACTGGCCGATGGAGGTCGAACAGTGGTGATCTTCTCCGATCGGTCCCGCGAGCGGGCGGTAGAGCAAATGCGGGCGGATTTCGTCGCCAATGTGAGTCACGAACTCCGGTCCCCGCTCGCGGCTCTGATCGGGTTCACGGAAACCTTGCGCGGTCCGGCGGCATCGGATCCGCCCGCGCAGCAGCGATTTCTGGCAATCATGGCGGAACAGGCCGCACGGATGAATCGCCTGATCGACGATTTGCTTTACTTGTCCCAGGTGGAGTTGACGGAGCATCAGGCGCCATCCGATCCGGTCGATCTGACCCGCCAGATCACCCAGGTCGCGGCGACCTTTGCACCCAAGCTTGCCGCGTCCGGCATGGGCGTTACCGTCGACGCCGAACCGGATATCCCATCGGTGCAGGGAGATGGCGATCAGATCGTGCAACTGCTGCACAACCTGGTCGACAATGCGGTAAAATACGGCCGGGGCGGTGGGGACATCCGCTTGAGCGTCAATCAGCCGGCCCGAGACGATCCACGTTGGCCGCCGCGGCGCGGTGTGCTGATGACCGTCGCGGACAAGGGCGGCGGTATCCCGAAGGAGCACCTGTCCAGACTGACGGAGCGGTTCTACCGCGTCGACAAAGGGCGATCACGCGATGCGGGCGGCACCGGGCTCGGCTTGGCGATTGTGAAGCATATCGTCAATCGTCATCGTGGTCGGTTGGTGTTCGAGAGCGACACCGGTCAGGGAACCACGGTCCGGGTCTGGCTGCCGGTGACGCAGGGCAGCGCCAACGCCACGCAACCGCAATCCTAACCGTCAGGCAACATCCGCGGTCATCTACAATTCGGGACGCCTGTCTCGCGTTCCGCTGGCATGTTCGTAGTGATGACCCACGCGAAGCACGGTGGCATCACCCCACGCGGGTCCCATGATTTCGAGACCCAGCGGCAATCCGGCGTCGGTAAACCCGCCACATACCACCATGGACGGCACGGCCCCGACATTGGCGACCGTGGTGACAAAGGGGCGGGAAAACCCCTCGTCGGGCCGCTGATCGTTCAGCAGTGGCGCGGCATCCGCTGTCGGCGCGCAGACCAGCACGTCGAACTGCCTGAACGGTTCGGCGGTCGCCGCGATCAGGTCGGTCCGACGACGCTGCGCCGCGATGTAATCCGCCGCCCTGATCAGTGCGCCCGCCAGGACCCGAATTCGGAACACCCTGGAGTAATCGGACAGCCGCGTCTTCAGGGTTGCCTCATGCATGGCGTAGGCTTCTGCTGAAATGATAATCCGGCCGACCCCGTTGTAATCCTGCACCGGTGGCAGAACCGCATCCTGGACCGTGCAGCCCAGATCCTTGAACACACGTGCGGCGTTGGCCATCATTTTCAATGTCGCCGGCGCGGCGGGCACGTCTTCTTCATAGAAGCGGCGCAACATTCCAACGCGGAGCCCCTTCAGCGGGGCTTCAATAGCCTTGGCAAATTCGATGGGGGGGACCGCAACCGATGCCGGATCGGCCGGATCGTGCCCGGCCAGCACGTCCATCAGGATGGCACAATCCTCTGCCGTCCATGCCATCGGCCCGGCCGTATCCAGACTTGGCGCCAAGGGAATCACTCCACGGCGAGAGACCAGACCCGGTGTCGGCTTCAGCCCGGCGATCCCGCAATACGCCGCAGGCAGCCGGATCGACCCGCCGGTGTCGGACCCCAAGGCTCCAAGCGCCATCCCAGCCGCGACTGCGGCTCCGGACCCAGAGCTTGAACCGCCGGTGAAGCGCAGCGGGTCCCAGGGATTACGTGCGGGGGGCCAGGGCAGGTCGGTGGCGGGTCCGCCGATCGCGAATTCATGGGTCGCGAGCTTGCCGAGCATGACGGCGCCGGCGTCGTGCAGGCGGCGGACGGTCTCGGCATCATGTTTCGGGACGTGATCGATCAGGATGCGGGAATGCGCGGTCGTACGGACGCCGGCTGTTTCATAAATATCTTTGAAAGCCAGCGGGATACCGAGCAGCGGGGAGTGTTGATCGGATGCCCTGGCAGCCAGGAGGGTCTTCTCGGCAGCCCGTGCGGCGGTCATCGCCCGCTCTGCGGTGACCAGAAGAAATGCGTTGACCTTGGGATCGACCGCTTCGATCCGGTTCAGCAAGGCTCGTGTCAGTTCCACGGGCGAGAGCTGCCGGCTGCCAATGAGGCGCGCCGCTTCAGCCAAGGTGAGAAAAGACGGGACATTGGGCTTCATGTGCGCAATTTGGCTGGCTTGGTGGTCCTTCCCGTTGCGCCAATTTTTGGCGTTACGGTCTTCGGCGTTGCCGGCTTGCGCGGTGGCACTGGGGCGGCCTCGACTTCAGGGGGCGTCGGGAATGGCAGCCGGAATGCCAGCGCCATGTCGTCCTGGAACCCGCGGTCCCGGGGCATCTCGGCGATCAAGGCTGCGACCTGCCGCCATGCGAGTACCAGATCGGCCAACTGGCCGGGGTTAAGCGCCAGACCCGCACGGGAAATCAGGTCCTGAATTTCCATGGGACTTTCGAGTGAAACAGGCGATCCTGCCATGGCTGCGTTGCCTCGTAACGAACCGGCGCGCGGTCCGGATCGGTCGGGCTCGGAGGTGATGTGGAGTATGTCCGCGAACCCCTGGTCGGCGCAAGCCCGTCCATGTCGGGTTTCGGGCTTGCTCCGGTCAAACCCAGGCGGGTCAGGCGGATTGATCCGGACAACGCCGTCCGATTTTGCAAAAACAATGACCACAGAGCCGCGACTCCGTCGTGCCTGCGCAGGCCGACATGCATCACTGTGACCACGCCTACCGCCCGATCGCCTCATGGGCCAAGCGCGAGACGAATAGTTGCCGGGTCGGAAACGACATCCAGACCCGTCGATCACGCAAGAAGTCCTGACCGACCAGGGCGTCTGCGCCACCCAGATCGGTGGGTAGAATCGGCAGGCGCACACCACGATAGACCGCCGGGCCAATCCGGAGCTCCTGAAAGGAATGGATCCGTGCAATTATAGTGTTGGCGCCGACACCTCGGATGCGAATGACAGGATCGCCGCCACGCGGCTGTTGCGGAAGCCCCATGCGGGTGGCCATCGCCGCGCCGATCACCGTCGACTGTGCCCCGGTGTCCAACAGGGCTGTACCCACTACGCCGTCGATGGTGAAGGGAACCAGCATGCGATCCCGGCGCACGGAAATGGCTGCGATCGGGACCGCTTCCTCCGCCCAGGGAGGGGTGGCGACCGCACAGCGTCGCACGCGATAGAGGGACAGGTTTCCACCCGGGGCATCGATATCGAGATCGAACGCGAGCAGAATGTCCGCCCCCAGCAGGCCATCGGCCTGCAGACCCTCTCCAAACTGGCTGACCGCGAGGCGCTCGATCGGCAAGCGTACGCCACCCAGCACCATGGAATCGACCCGGACATCCTGGTTTGTGCTCACCCCGCCCACCCCGCCGGATCGAGTCACATAGCGGGGATCACGACTCATCCCGAGACGCTTGGCCGCGTCCTCCGACAGGGTGGTCCGTTCGGCGCCGGTATCGACGATCAGATTGACCCATTGGCCGTTGATGCCCACGGGCACGGCCAGCAGATTATGCTGCTTTTGCAGCGGCGCGCGGGCCAGCAAAACCAGGTCACAATTGTCGATTGGCGGCTGCGCGCACCCCGCCAGCACCATCAGCAAGAGGGCCAAAGCCAACCACCGGTTTGGCCATCGGAAGGCCCGATGGCTCGCCCGTTGGATCAATCTGGGCCGCGGTACGTTATGCATGCATCCTACTCCCCTCGAACCCGAACCGAGGATCGGACGGCCTCGCCGCGCGCGTCCAGCACGGTGATGCGGTAAAAGCCTGGTCCTGGCGGTTGCCACCCGACGTCGCGACGGACGGGTTCGCTCGCAAGGCGGTTGCCGTCAACCAGAAAGGTCAGGGGCCGCTGACCGCCCATCGCGCGGATCATCACGCGTCCATCCGCCGACAGGACCGCGCCGGAAGGCGGGAACAAAAGGCGCAGTCCATCCGCAGCCACCGCCGAGGCGCGGGCCGGTGGTCTGGACGGGATCGGGTGAGTGCGTGGTTCGGCCGGCAGCAGGTCAAACACGCGCGCCAGCATGGGCAAAGCCAATGTGTATCCGCTCGCGCCAGTCAGCGGCGTTCCGTCCGGGCGGCCGATCCAAACCCCGGCGACATGACGTGCATTGAAGCCAAGCGCCCAGGCGTCGCGGCCGCCCCAACTCGTGCCGGTTTTCCATGCCACACCCGGCGGACCGCCGGCGGGGAACGGGCGCGTGAGAACATCGGCAGTGGCGCGGGCGGCCTCGATGGGCAGGAATGGGCGCGCGGTCGGCTCGGCATCGGGCAGCAGCCGCAACATACCGCCTGACCCGTCGGTCGTGATCGCGGCATACAAACTGGCCGCCTGCCGCATCGTGATTCCGGCTCCACCCAATGCCAACGGGAGCGCCGGGTTTGCGCCGCGCGGCAGAACGGGCGTCGCACCGGCCTGCTGCAAGGTCGCGGCGAAACGCAGAGGGCCGATCTGATCCAGCAAAGCCACCGCCGGCAGGTTGAGTGACCGGCGCAGGGCTTCCCCCGCCGTTACTGTGCCGGCGAAGCCACGGTCGAAATTCTCTGGCGCGTAGCCGCCGAAGCGGCGCGGCAGGTCGGGGATCACCGCATCCGGGCCGGTGATGCCGTCGGCAAAGGCCATCGCGTAGATGAATGGCTTCAGCGTCGAACCGGGGGATCGCACCGCACGGGTCAGGTCCAGCGCGCCGGAACGGGCCTGGTTCCGCCAATCGCCCGCCACCATCGCCCGGTATTCCCGGGTCGTGGCATCGGCTACCACCATGGCCAGTGACGCCCGGTCCGGCAGGCCGGCAAGAATCTGCGTCGCCAGTCGTTCCGTTGCGATTTGCAGTCCCAGGTCGAGCGTGGTTCGTACCACCGGTTGGCGCGCCAAACCGGCCACGACCTGCGGCGCATGCCGGGGCAGCGCCAAACGCGTCGTCGGAACCGGAGGTGGGGCGGCCACAGCAAACAATCCACCCGCGACACCGATGGCGAGCACCCGGTCACGCACCGCGCTCGCCGCCTGTCCATGTCGATCCGGACGCAGGGCTTCAGGACGGCGCGGAATCGCCACCAGCAACGCGGCTTGCGACGGCTCCAGTGCCTCGGGTGGGGTGCCGAACCAGGCCAATGCGCCCGCACGGACGCCTTCCAGATTGCCGCCGAACGGCGCCAGGGTCAGCCAGATATCCAGGATACCGGACGGCCCATAGCGCATCCGAAGTTGCAGAGCCCGGCCGATCTCTATCAATTTGGAGCGAACGGTACGCGGTCGCGGTTCCAACAACCGAGCTGCCTGCATCGCCAGGGTCGACCCACCCGACACCACTCTCCCATACCATCCCAACTGCACCACCGCTCGGCCCAGCGCGATTGGATCGACCCCGGGATGGTAGTAAAAGCGCCGGTCCTCCACGGCGATCAACAGGTCCCGCATGACCGGGGACACACGTTCGACATCCGTCCGAAAACGCCAGACGCCATTCGGAGCGGGCAATAGCGCGAGTGTGCGATGGTGACGGTCCTGAATTTCCGTCCCAACTGTGACCAGGCGCGTCAGGTCCGGCGGGCACGCCCAATCCACCAGCGCGCCGATGGCGGCGAGCAGCCAGAAAGCCGAAACCAGGGAGGCGAAACAGCCGGACATGGGGCAGGGCGTGACCGCGTGGCGAGAGCACGATAGGTTTAGCCCAAATCGTTCGAGGAAACATGTCGATGACCGAACCGCTGGTGCTGTCCGCCGATCCGCCTGCTGGGACCAGATTGCTGGTAACCGGTGGCGCCCGTGGTATCGGCCGAGCAGTTGCCGATGCCTATGCGGCGAGAGGGGCTCGGGTCTGTATTCTGGATCGCAGTCCGGTGGCCGATGCCCCGCAGGGATGGATTTGCGTGGAAGGCTCCGTCGCCGTTGCCGCGGATATCGAGCACGCGTTTACCGCTATGGATCGTGCATGGGGCGGTGTGGACGTCGCGCATGCGAATGCCGGGGTCAGCGCCAACAAGCCGACCCTGGAACTTACCGAAGCCGAATGGCGGCAGGTGCTGGATGTAAACCTGACCGGCGTGTTCCTGACCTGCCAGGCCGCGGGACGGCGGATGGTGGCGGCGGGCTCGGGCCTGATCCTGGCGACGAGCAGCATCTACGGCCTGACCGCGGCACCGAACCGATCCGCCTACACGGCGACGAAGGGTGCTGTATCGAATTTGGTGCGAACCCTGGCGACGGAATGGGGCCCATCCGGGGTGCGGGTGAATGGAATCGCACCAGGTTATGTGCAGACCGATATGGTGGAAGGTCTGATCCAACAGGGAGTTCTGGATCGCGCGCCCCTGCTGGCGCGCACACCAATGCGTCGGCTGGGTCGACCGGCGGATATTGCGGCGATGGCCTGTTTCCTGGGCTCGCCGGCCGCGTCGTGGATCAACGGCACGATCATGTCGGTGGATGCCGGCTGGATGGCGAATGGGGGGCCGTGAGACGGTCGACTTGTACCAACCGACGGACAGAAACTCACCGGTCAGCGCCTGCGCGTCATTCCGGCACAGGCCGGCATCCAGGCTTTCTCAGACTGCCTCCATGGAAGACGTCGGTGGCGGCACTGCGGTCACCCAGACGGGGGGACAAGCGCTGATGAGTCCTTGCGTCAGACAGTTGGCATTACGGGTGTAGGTTCATGGAGCCCATCGCCGCGACGATCGTGCCAAATTGGGCCAATATCATCACGCCCATACGATTTGTCATCTCGTTGCACAGACGTTCGATATCGGATCGGCGGCAGGCAATGCCGCCTTTCGGTTCGGCGCGGGTTAGTGCAGTGTCGGAATGGAATGACTTGTCGAAGCTGTCCACATATGTGCGCAATCGCTTGTAAAGGCCGCCCATTTCTTCGCCTGTGCGATACCTTCGCCCCCGGCCGGACTCTGTGTGAGACCCGCCGCTCCCGGCCCACTAATCACACCTATTGCCATCGGTCGGCTTCGGTGATCCGATGTCATCTCCCGGTTACCAAGGCGCGAAGATGACGGTTTCTGCCTCCACCGACCCGATCACCGAAGAGCTGTTTCGCAACGCGATCTCCGCGATCGGCGACGAAATGGTGTTGACGATCTATCGCACTGCCTATTCTGGTGTGTTGAAAAACATCATGGACTACAGCGCAGCGCTCTGTGACGCGGACGGACGGCTGGTGGCCCAGGGCCTCAGCCTGCCAGGGCACCTCTGTTCAATCCCAGTCGCGTTGCAGGCCGTGCTGCGTCATTTCGGCGACGACGTGGCCGAGGGCGATATTTTCATCAACAACGACCCGTACGATGGCGGCATGCATCTGCCGGACATCTTCATCTTCAAGCCGTTGTTCGCGGATTCCGCTGACGGCCGGAAACCCATCGCCTACGCGGCAACGATCTGTCACCACACCGATGTCGGCGGCCGTGTGCCCGGGTCCAACGCGTCTGACAGCACGGAAATCTACGCCGAGGGTCTGCGCATCCCGCCGCTGAAATTGTATGATCGTGGTCAGCCCAACACGACGCTGTTCCGCATGATCGAGCGCAATGTCCGCGTCCCCAACCGGGTCTTCGGCGACATACGCTCCCAACTCGCGGCCTGCGAAATTGCCGCCCGAGGCATGACCGATCTGGTCGCGCGCCATGGCGCCGACGGGGTGCGCACCCTCATGGTCGCCATGATGGACTACTCGGAACGGCTGACCCGGCACTGTCTGCTGGAACTGCCCGACGGCGAAGCAACCTTCACCGACTGGATCGACGACGACCAGATCGACGTCGGCGTCCCGATCCCGCTGGTCTGCACCATCCGCAAGCGCGGCGACACGATGGAGGTGGATTGGACCGGCAGCGCGCCGCAGGTCAAGGGCGCGATCAACAACACCTGGAGCTACACCGCCGCCATGAGCTTCACCGCGGTGAAGTCGGTGCTGTCGATCAACATGCCCAACAATGACGGCGTTTTCCGCCCGATCAAGGTGATCGCACCGCCCGGGACCATCACCAACGGCAAGCTCCCCGCTGCCTGCGCCGCCCGTGGTCTGACCGGATTTCGCGGGGTGGACTGCGCGTTCGGCGCACTGGCGCAACTCTATCCGGATCGGGTTTTCGCGGCGTCCGACGGCGGCAATACCGGCCTGACGATCGGCGGCTACGACAAGGAACTCAACCCGTTCATCTACGTCGATTTCATTTCGGGCGCCTGGGGCGGGCGACCCTGGGCGGACGGGCTGGACGGCAACACCGTCATGTTCGCCAACATGGCTAGTTTTTCCGTGGAAGTGATCGAGGCGGAGAATCCGCTGGAGGTACTTGACTACGAATTCGTGCCCGACACCGGCGGCCCAGGCCTGTTCCGCGGCGGCATGTCGCAACGCAAGACATGGCGCATGCTGGCGGACGAAGGCATCCTGCAGGTGCGCGCCGATCGTCAGACACATCGTCCCTACGGCCTGCAAGGCGGCGGGCCCGGCGCGTTCGGCGTGAACATGCTCGATCCCGGCCTGCCCACCGAGGAAAAGCTGCACGCCAAGCTGACCATGAACCTGCGCAAGGGCCAGGTGTTCCGCCACGAACTGCCGGGCGCCGGCGGCTGGGGCGATGCCCTGACCCGCGATCTGGCGTCCGTCGCACGTGACCTGCGCGATGGCCTGGTCAGTATCGAGGCCGCGAGGCGGGACTACGGCGTCGTCGCCGCCGGCGATCCGCCGGTCATCGACGAAGCCGCCACCCAGGCCCGACGCGCCCATCTGACCAAGGTTCGGCCACGCCTGCCCAATGTCGCCTGGCAGCCGGCGGAGGCCGCGGAATGACACTCCGTATCGGCATCGATATTGGCGGCACGTTCACCGACCTTGTCGCCGTGACCGCGGACGGGCGCGTCACCACGCACAAGACAGCCTCTACCCCGCACGACTATGGCGAAGGCATCATCGAGGGGTTGCGCACGCTGCTCGCCCGCGAACCCGGCCCTGTCGCCGACGTCCTGCACGCCACGACGGTCGGATCGAACACGGTGCTCGAGGGCAAGGGCGCGCGCACCGCCCTGATCACCACGCGAGGCTTTCGCGACATCCTGGAAATCCGCGACCTGCGCATGCCGGTCCTGTATGACCAGCATTGGACCAAACCCATCGCTCTGGTCCAACGCCGCTGGCGGCTGGAGGTCACCGAAAAGGTCCGCCCCGACGGCAGCATCGCCATCCCGCTGGATCCCGCCAGCATCGAGGCCGCGATCGCCATGTTGCGGGCCGAGGACATTCAATCGGTCGCGATCTGCCTGCTGCACAGCTATGCCAACGCCGACCATGAAAAATCCGTCGCCGCGGCGGTCCGGGCCGCCCTGCCGGATATCGCGATTTCCCTGAGCAGCGAAATCCTGCCGGAGATCAAGGAGTATCCGCGCACCAGCACGACAGTCATCAATGCCTATGTCCAGCCGGTTGTCCGGGCCTATGTCACGTCCCTGGACGCACGTCTGCGGGCGCTGGGGATCGCGGCGCCGCTGCAACTGATGCAGTCCAATGGCGGCCTCGCCTCCGCCGAGTTTGTCGCCGAACAACCCGCCCACATCATCGAAAGCGGCCCCGCCGCCGGTGTCGTGGGGGGCGCCGCCCTGGCTCGCCGGCTAAGCGAACCGTCCATGATCACCTTTGATATGGGCGGCACCACGGCCAAGGCGGGACTCGTCGAGAACGGCGAAGTGCTGCGCTCCGAGGCGATCGAGGTCGGCGGCGGCGTCATGGCCGGGTCCCGCCTGCTGGTCGGGGCCGGCTACATGCTGAAACTGCCTGCCATCGACCTGGCCGAGGTCGGGGCCGGCGGCGGATCGATCTGCCGCCTGGACGCGGGCGGCGCGCCCAAGGTCGGACCGGACAGTGCCGGCGCCGCGCCCGGGCCGGCCTGCTACGGCAGGGGCGGCACCGCGCCCACCATCACCGACTGCAACCTGGCTCTCGGCTACCTGGACCCCGCCGGTCTCGTCGGCGGCGCGCTCAAACTCGATCTGGACGCCGCCCGCGCCGCCATTGCCCGCGATCTCGCGGGGCCGCTGGGACGAACCGTCGAGGAAGCGGCGCACGGCATGCTGCGCCTGGCCTCCGCCACCATGATGCGCGCCATCCGCGCCGTTTCCGTCGAACGCGGTCGCGATCCGCGCCAGTTCACCCTGCTGGCGTTCGGCGGCAACGGACCTTTGTTCGCCGCCGGGATCGCCGCCGAACTCGGCATCGCGCGGGTCATCATCCCGCCGCTGCCCGGCGTGTTCAGCGCCTTCGGTTTGCTGGTGGCCGACACGGAGCACCATGCCAGCCAGAGCCTGCGCACTCGGCTGGACCGAGCCGACGAAGCCCGTATCGGCGCATTGCTGGCCTCCCTGCGTGTCGCCGGAAGCGAGCGCCTCGCGCGGGACGGGTTTCCACCCGAAATGCGCGCGTTTCGGCGCACGGCGCAGGCCCGCTATCTTGGACAGTCCAGCGAGATAGAGGTCACACTGCCGGATGGTGATGGCCCGGTCTCGCCCGACCGCATCGCGGAATTGTTCGGGCAGGAGCACGAACGGACCTACGGCTTCCGTGCCCCGCCGACCGAACCGGTGGAGCTGATTTCGCTGTCGATCATCGCGCGCGGTGTGCCGCCCCGGCCGCGTCTGCCGGATCGGATCCCACCCGC
>CAMATI010000039.1 GCA_945861095.1 Asaia bogorensis
TCGACCTCTCGCACCTCGTCCTGAAACGGATTGCGCCGGGTTGCGGCCTGCCGGCGCGGCAGATAGCCAATCCGGTCGGACAGGATCGGCAAGCCCGGTTCGACCAGACGCTCCCGGGTGATGGTCAGTTTTGTGTTCTTTTTCAATCGAGTGACAAACTGACACCCTTGCGCATGCATCGATTGCCACCAGCGATAGTGATAATATCCGAGATCGAAAACATAGGTGGCCCCGGGCACGATCGGCATCTTCTGCGCCGCGGTGATGTCGTTGACCTTGGCGGTCGAGAACACGGCGTGCACGGGCATGTCGGCATCGGGGTCGTAAACGACATGGATTTTGGCGCCACAGGTCTGGGCCGAGAAGCGCGCCCACTTGGCGCTGAGTTCGTTGAGTTTCAGGCTGGTGGAGTCGATCAGATAGACCAACTCATTCATATCCTTGCGCAAGCCGCGGTGCGACAAGCCCACCAGGCGGGTGAACAAGGTCTCGAACACCGCGCTCGGGCGCAGCGTGTTGGCGTCCGATAGCGTCGAACGTCGCACCGGCGTGGCTCCCAGGTGATAAAGTTTGGCCTCCTGGCTGTTCACCACGGTGACGATCTCTCGCAGGCCGGAAATCCCGGCCATCTGGCCGTAAGCGAGGGCGATGAACTGGCTCTTGGTGGACAGCTTTCGCACGTGCTTGTCCGATCCGTGTTCCCGGACCAAGGCGTCGAAGGCGGGCCAGGGGATGCGGCTGAGGAGGCTGTGTATGACTGTATTCCTGTGCGGTTCCATGTGGTTCGACCCTGTCCCGATTCGCAGTATTGCGATGGGTTCGAGTCGAATCCATAAAGATAGAAAGTACAAGTTATTTAAACCGGACAGCCGTGGGTCAAGCCCGGCAATGACGACAGAGGGGGAGCTGCGGATTGATCCGGTCATGGAACACGGGCTTTTCACCGTCCTGGGCGCCGGCGGCACGATAGGGCAGGCTCTGACCGAGCATCTGCGCGTTCAGCGGCACACCGTGCAGGCAGTCGGACGGTCCGATCTCCCCGCTTTCCTGGCATCCGGCCGGCCCGCCGGGCACGTGATCGACTGCATCGGCCTGACCGGCGATTTCCGCTCCCGCCCGCTCGACACGACGGAGGCGCATGTCAGTGTCACCGCGCGGTGCCTGGGTGGATTAAATTGCGATTCGTTTCTGTTCCTGTCCTCCACCCGCGTTTACGCAAACGGCGTGGCGACCGATGAGGATGCGGCGCTGTCGTGCCGTCCCGGCGATCCATCCGACCTTTACAATCTCTCCAAACTGACCGGTGAAGCCCTGTGCCTGAACGATCCGCGGCCAACGACCCGTGTCGTCCGGCTGTCGAATGTCTTCGCGTCCGATCCCGGGCCGGACACGTTCCTGGGTCAGGTGCTGGCCGAAGGTCGAGCAACCGGGCAGGTCCTGCTGCGTCAGGCGGCGGAGTCCGAAAAAGACTATGTCAGCCTGGACGATGTCGTCCGTCTGTTGCCCGCCATCGCGCGAAGCGGGCGGCATCGCATCTATAATCTGGCGGCCGGCACCAACATCTCCCACGGACAAATCGGCGATGCGTTACGCAAACGGTTCGGCTGGGATATCGCCTTCGCGCCCGGCGCGCCGGACGTCCGTTTCCCGCGCATGGAAATCACGCGGTTGAATGCAGAATTCCCGCCGCCGTTAACAAATCTTTTAGAACATCTGGCCACACTGCCTCTCGGACAGGAGGCCCCATGCTCACGATCGACGAGGCAGGCGGTCGCGTCATTCTGCAACGAGCCGATGGCACGCGCGCGGAACACGCACTCGACACGCCGGATGCATTTGAAGCCGTCTCAGCCGCCTGGCTGCGGTGCGGCTGGGACGTAAAATACGTCTACGGGTTTAGCTGGATGGGACGCCCCATCATTCAGTTGCCGGAAGATATGATCCGGATCCAGGAGGTGATCTGGCGGCTGCGCCCGGATGTGGTGATAGAAACCGGTGTCGCCCATGGCGGATCCCTGGTCTTCTATGCCGGCATCTTCGCCGCGATGGGAAAGGGCAGGGTGATCGGCGTCGATATCGAAATCCGCCCGCACAACCGGGTGGAGATCGAGGCGCATCCGATGGCACCCCGCATCATGCTGGTCGAAGGCAGTTCCATCGCACCCGCGACGGTCGAAGCAGTCCGCTCCGCGACCCACCCGGATGAAACCGTCCTGGTCATCCTGGACAGCAACCACAGCCAGGCCCACGTGGAAGCCGAACTGGAGCATTACGCGCCGCTGGTCAGTCCGGGATCGTACATCGTCGCCTGTGACGGGATCATGGCGCAGGTCGCCGGCGCCCCACGCACCGGTGCGGATTGGACGTGGAACAATCCGCTGTCGGCGATCGACACGTTCCTGGCGCGTCATCCCGAATTCACCATGGAAGAGCCGCCATTTCCGTTCAACGAGGGCAAGGTCCGCCATCGCGTAACCTATTGGCCGCGCTGCTACCTTCGGCGGCTGCCATGAAGGCGGTCATCCTAGCCGGTGGGCTTGGAACGCGCATTTCCGAGGAATCCCATCTGCGGCCGAAGCCGATGATCGAAATCGGCGGCCGGCCCATCCTGTGGCACATCATGAACATCTATACGGTGCATGGCGTCACCGATTTCGTGATCTGTCTTGGCTATCGCGGCCATATGATCAAGGAATATTTCGCGAATTACATGCTCTATGCGTCGGACGTCACCGTCGATGCGCGCACCGGCGAAACCACGTATCATCAGAACTACGCCGAACCGTGGCGCGTGACATTGGTTGATACGGGTGCATCCACGATGACCGGTGGCCGCCTGCGTCGTGTCGCCCGGTATTTGGATAGCGACGAAGCCTTCTGCATGACCTATGGCGATGGGGTCGCCGATGTCGACGTCTCCAGCCTGATCGACTTCCACCACCGACACGGACGCCTGGCCACGATCACCGCCGTCACCCCGCCGGGCCGTTATGGTGCCCTGAAGATCGCGGAAAATGACGACGTACTGGAATTCGTCGAAAAGCCCCCGGGCGACAACGCGGTGGTGAATGGCGGGTTTTTCGTGCTGAACCCCGCCGTCATCGACCGGATCGACGACGACGACACGCCGTGGGAGACCGCGCCGCTGGAAGGTCTGGCACGCGACGGCGAACTGCGCGCCTTCCGCCACCCCGGTTTCTGGCAGCCCATGGACACTCTGCGCGACAAGACCGCGTTGGAGGCGATGTGGTCTGCTGGCGCGGCGCCCTGGAAAATCTGGAAGGATTGACCTGATGCGGGCGCCACTTCCCGATCCCGGCTTCTGGCGCGGACGTCGCGTCCTGCTGACCGGGCATACCGGTTTCAAGGGCGCCTGGACCGCTCTCTGGCTGCATCGGATGGGCGCACATGTGGCCGGCATCGCCCTGCCCCCCGACCAACCCAGCCTGTTCGGTCTGCTGGGGCTGGGTCGGCTGATGGCATCGACCTTCGTCGATCTGCGCGACCGCTCCGCGCTGGCCGATGCGATCAAGGCGGCCGACCCGGAGATCGTTCTGCACATGGCGGCGCAGCCCCTGGTCCGTCGTTCCTTTGCCGACCCAGTCGAGACCTTCGCCGTTAACCTGCTTGGCACGGTCCATGTGCTGGATGCGTTGCGCGACGTCCCAGGCCTGACCGCCGTCCTGGTTATCACGACGGACAAGGTCTACCACAACGACGAAAGCGGGCATGCCCATCGGGAGAACGACCGGCTGGGCGGTCGCGACCCTTACGCGGCATCCAAGGCCGCGTGCGAAATCGTGACCGCGTCCATGGCCCATGGTTTCCTGGCGCCAAACGGGGTGACGGTCGCCACCGCGCGCGCCGGAAACGTGATCGGCGGGGGCGATTTTGCCGCCGATCGGCTGATCCCGGATGTCGTACGCTCCGCCCGGTCCGGTCAACGGCCGATCCTGCGCAATCCGCATGCGACCCGTCCCTGGCAGCACGTGCTGGACTGCGTTTGCGGCTACCTGATTTACGCGGCGGCGTTGGCGTCCGGTCGCAGCCTGCCACCCGCCTTGAATTTCGGTCCTGGTGACGGTCAGCAGGCGTCGGTGGGCCGGGTCGCGGATGCCATGCTCGCGGCCCTGGATGTCCCGACCTGCTGGACCCACACGGCGGATGAGCGAATGCCCGAAACCCAGGCATTGGCGCTGGAGTCCCACCTGGCCCGCCACACACTCGGCTGGACCGACCGATTGCACGGCCACGCCATGATCGATGCCACCGCATCCTGGTACCGCGCCTGGGCGCTCGGGCAGGACATGGCGGCTTTCACCCATGCTCAAATCACCGAATATGAGGCGCTGTCATGATCGCTCATTCCTGTCGCCTTTGCGGCGCACCCCTTACCCGCAGTCTGGTCGATCTGGGCGAAACCCCGTTGGCCAATGCCTATCCCACGCGGGAACAGGCCGAGCACGGGAAGGATCGATGCTATCCGTTGCATGCGAAGGTTTGTGATGCGTGCCTGCTGGTGCAGGTCGAGGAGGTCGTGTCGCCGGATGCGATCTTCAGCGACTATGCCTATTTCTCGTCCTATTCCACCAGTTGGGTGGAACACGCGCGTCACTACGCGGATGCCATGATACAGCGCTTCGGGCTCGGGCCGAATTCACTGGTGATGGAGGTTGCGTCCAACGACGGTTACCTGTTGCGGCATTTCCAGGCAGCGGGGATCCCGGTTCTGGGGATCGAGCCCGCCGCGAATGTCGCCGCCAGTGCCCAGGCCATCGGCATCCCGACGGAGGTGACGTTCTTCAGTGTCGATACCGCCATGCAGATCGCGACCTCGCATGGCAGCGCCGACCTTGTGGCTGCCAACAACGTGCTGGCCCATGTTCCGGACATTTTCAGCTTCGTCGCCGGATTTGCCGCCGTGCTGCGCCCGAACGGTGTCGTGACGTTCGAATTTCCCCATCTGCTGAACCTGATCGAGCAGGTGCAGTTCGATACGATCTATCACGAACACTATTCCTACCTGTCGCTGCTGGTGGTGGAGCGGGTGCTGCGCTCGACCGGTTTGCGGGCATTCGATGTGGACCGCATTCCGACGCATGGCGGATCCTTGCGTGTTTACGCTTGTCATGCGCGTGGGCCGCATTCCACGCATTCACGGTTGCGGGCCTTGCGGGTCACCGAGGCCAACGCCGGTCTGGATCGCGCGCATGCCTATGACGATTTTGGACCCAAGGTCGCTGCCGTGCAGGCGGGGTTTCGGGATTTCGTCGCGCATCGGAAAGCGGCGGGCCGGCGGGTCGCGGCGTATGGGGCAGCGGCGAAGGGCAATACATTCCTGAACAGTTGTGGGATCACCGACCGCGACATCATCTGCGTGGCGGATCGCAATCCCGCGAAGCAGGGGCGATTGCTGCCGGGCAGTCATGTCCCGATCGTTCCTCCGGAAGCACTGGCCGACAGCGGCGCGGACGATCTGATCATCCTGCCCTGGAACATTGCTCCGGAAATCGCGGGGCAGCTTGCCGGCCTGCGCAAGACGGGCACGCAGTTCTGGACGGCGTGCCCGACCATGCAGCGGGTGTAGCGGTCCGGTCCATGCGGCGGATGAACCGTCTCTGTCCACCATCATTGCCGCGCTTGACCCGGCCATGACGGTGATGCGTGTCCTCGATCGCACAACTTTGGTTCGCACCCTCGCCGACGCCCACGCTCGACCAGGGCCGCCGTAGGGGCTAGGACCTTCCCATGTCCTTGTCCCCCAAGTTCGCAAAGCCCGAAATCGCCGTGATCGGGGGCGGCCCGGCCGGATTGATGGCCGCGGAGGTTCTCGCCGGCGCCGAATGCTCCGTCACCGTTTACGACCAGATGCCATCTGTCGGCCGGAAACTGCTGATGGCCGGCCGGGGCGGGCTCAATCTGACGCATTCCGAAGCGCTTCCAGCGTTCCTAACCCGATATGGGCCGGCTCGTCCCTGGCTTCAGGCCGCCATCGACGCCTTTCCCCCCGCGGCGCTGATCGCCTGGGCCGAGGCGCTGGGGCAACCGGTGTTCACCGGCAGCAGCGGTCGGGTTTTCCCGCGCGCCATGAAGGCGTCGCCGTTGCTGCGGGCCTGGTTGGGGCGATTGGCCGGGCAGGGGGTGCGGGTCCGGCCGCGTCACCGCTGGACCGGTTGGGATCGCGATGGCGCGCTTTGCTTCGATACGCCGACCGGGCCGGTCCGGACGCACCCCCATGCCACCATCCTGGCTGTTGGCGGCGCGTCCTGGCCGCGTCTTGGCTCGGACGGCGCCTGGGCGCGGGCACTGCCGGAGGCGGTGGCGCCATTCCGCCCCGCCAATTGCGGGTTCGACGTAGCCTGGTCGGACATCTTCCGCGCCCGCTTCGCCGGCCATCCGTTGAAACGGGTCGCGCTGACATTCGGGGGGCGAACCGTGCGCGGCGAGGCCATGCTGACCGAACACGGCATCGAGGGTGGGGCCATCTACGCCCTGTCGGCCCCGATCCGCGATGCGATCGAAGCCGATGGTGCGGCGGTGCTGACCATTGACCTGCGCCCGGACCTGGACACGGAGCCGCTGGCAGGCAAGCTCGCGGTGCCGAGGCGTGGACAATCGCTGTCGACCTTCCTGCGAAAACAGGCTGGCTTGCCGCCGGAAGGGATCGGCCTGGTGCAGGAAGCGCTGCATGCCGAACCAACGCCACCGCCGCTGGAACAACTGATCAAGGCGCTGCCCCTGCGGCTGATTGGCACACGCCCGATCGCGCGCGCGATTTCCACGGCCGGCGGCGTGCGCGCGGACGCGCTCGACGACCGGCTGATGCTGCTCAATCGCCCGGGAGTTTTCGCGGCGGGGGAAATGGTGGACTGGGAGGCGCCGACCGGTGGGTATCTGCTGCAAGCCTGCTTCAGCACCGGGCGAATGGCGGGCTTAGGCGCGGCGGAGTGGCTGCGGGGGACCGGGGCGCTGTGATGGGCCGATACGCCGGGACCACGCGTCAGGACGCGCGCGGCGCACCCCGCAACAGCCAAACCAGAGGGATCGCCGCGGCCGCCACCGCGGCAACCAGATAGAAGGCATTTGTATAGCCGATCATCGCGGACTGGCGCTGGATTTCCCGCGACAATCGCATCAGGCCGCTTACGGTTTCGATCGTCCAGGCGTCGGGCAGACCGGGATAGGTCAGAATCTTGTTGTTGGGCGCGATGAACTCCGTCAGGCGAGCATAGTTCACCGACGTCGAACGCACCAGCAAAACCACCGTAATGGAAATGAAGATGCTGGAGCCGAAATTGCGCACCAGGGTGAAGACGGCGGTGCCTTCGGTGATTTGCTCCCGCGGCAGGGTGGTGAAGGTCAGCACGGTCATCGGCGTGTAGGCCAGGCCGAAGCCGAACCCCTGCAAGACATTCGTCCAGAACACGTCGAACCCGGTCATGTTGATGTCGAGCTGCGCCATCTCCCACGCCGCCAGGGTCTGCAACGTCAACCCGGTTGCCACCGCCAACCGTGGTGCTCGGCGGCTGAACGGCACGATGACCAGAAACGCCAGCCAGTTGCCGCAGCCGCGCGCCGACAGCAGCAAGCCGATGCTGCTGTCCGGATAGCCGCGCAGGTCGTGCAGCAGCCCGGGAAACAACACCAGGCTGACGAAACTCAGCGCGCCCATGAAGAAGGCGACCATCGTCCCAACGGTGAAATTGCGATCCAGCAACAGGCGCGGATTGAGGAACGGCTCCGGTGTCGTCAGGCAATGGATACAGAATATCCAGATCCCGACCCCGGCGGTGATGGCACAGATGATGATTTCATTCGACTCGAACCAGTCCAGCCGTTGGCCCCGATCCATCATCAACTGGATGGACGCGATCGCCACGGACAGGGCCAGGAATCCGGTCCAGTCGAAACGGGTGTTGCCGCGCTCGGTCCGGTCGCTCAGCGCGAACCAGACGCAGACCATCGCGGCGATGCCCGGCGGCACGATCATGAAGAAGGCGCTGCGCCAGTCGTAGGTTTCCGCGATCATGCTGCCGAAAATCGGGCCGAACACCGGACCGAACACGGCGCCGAAGCCCCAGATCACCATCACCTTGGAATGCAGGTGGCGTGGAAAGGTCGCCAGCAGGATCGCCTGGCCCATCGGCATCAAGGTCGCGCCGAACATTCCCTGCCCGACGCGGAACAGGATCAGGGTTTCCAGGCTCGTCGCCAGCCCACACAGAAACGAGCAGACGGTAAACCCCAGCAGCGAGAACAGCATCATGTTCCGCCAGCCCAGCCGGTTGGCCAGCCAGCCGGTCATCGGGGTGGCGATCGCCGTGGCGACCAGGTTGAATGTGATGACCCAGGAAATCTCGTCCTGAGTCGCCGACAGCGCGCCGCGCATCTGCGGCAGCAAGACGTTGGCCAGGGTGATCGTCATGCCGAACAGCAATGTCGACAGTTGCACCATCAGCAGGACCAACCACTGCCGCGGTGTCAGGCTCATCAGTCCGGCGGGTTCCGTGGGCTGTTCACGCGGTGGAACCGCCGGCTCTGACTCGGCCATGATCAGTCGATCTTGAAGTCCAGGCGCTTGATCCAGGCACCGTAGGATTCGACTTCCGCCGCCATCTGCTTGTTCAGTTCGGCCGGCGTGGCGATATAGGGCACCCAGCCGATCTTCACCTGCCGTTCGATGACGTCCGGTTCCAGGTTCAGTTCATTCACCGCCTTGGCCAACGTATCGATGACCAGTTGCGGCGTCCCGGCGGGGGCGAGAAAGCCTGCCCAGACCCGCAAATCGATCGGAAAGCCCTGTTCGGCGAAGGTCGGCACATTGGGAAATTCGGGATGGCGGCGGTCGCTGAGAACACCCAGCATCTTCACGGTGCCGGCCCGCACCTGCGGGAAGTAGATGTTGTCGAGCATGATATCCAGCCGCCCGCCCAGCAGATCGGGGATCGCCTCGGCCCCTGTGCGGTAGGGAACATGCGTGATCTCCACACCGGCCAGGGACTTGAACGCCTCTCCGCGCAGGTTGGTGGAACTGCCGGCCCCGGGCGATGAGTAGGACAACTGGTCGGGCTTTGCTTTCGCCAGCGCCTGCAGTTCTTTCAGGTTGTTCACCGGCATCGTGCTCAACACGCCGAATGCGTAGACGACTTCCCCGTAGGTAGCGATCGGCACCAGGTCGGACGGCTTGTAGTTCAACTTCCGTACCAGGGGCAGCAGCACCAGCGGGCCGTTGGGACCGCAATAGATCGTGTAGCCGTCCGCCGGAGCGCGAACCACGACCTCGGTTCCGATCGCGCCGGCGGCACCGACCCGGTTCTCCACGATGAAGGGTTTGCCGAGCTTGCGTTGCAGGCCCTCGGCGTAGATGCGCGCGGGGAGGTCGGCGGAGCCGCCGGCCGGATAGGGGACGATCAGCTTGACCGGTCTTTCCGGGTAGGCGGATGCGGGGCCGGCAGTGCAAACAAGAGCCGCCGCGGCAAGCAGGGCGGCCCTGATCAGTCGGGACATTGGTTTCCTCCGTTGCCGTCCGGTGCCTGTCCGAACCGGCGCATGGTTTCCGCAGGTTACCACGACGATGGGGCCGATGCACCAACCACATCGGCGTCCCAAGGCGTGATCTCGGCGCCTTCACCCCAACGTGAATGCCCCGCCGCTGCGCAAGGCCGCAATCCGGTCCGCCGACAATCCCAGCGTTTCCGCCAGAATGACGTCGGTTTCCGCCCCCAGCACCGGCGCCGCGGTGTCGGCGGTGCCGCCGCCTTCCGCCAGTTTGAACGGCGTGCCGACCAGGTCCTGCATCGTGCCGTCGGCGCCTTTTGCCTGCACGCGCATCGCATTGGCGATCACCTGCGGATGCGTCATCACCTGGTCCACCGTATGCAACGGAGAACACGCGACGCCTCGTGCTTCGAACCGTTCCACCCAATAGGCGACCGGGTGGCGGCCGAAGCGTTCTTCCAGCATCGGGATCAGCACATCGCGCTGCTCCACCCGCTTGATATTGCCGATGAAGCGTGGATCGACGGCCAGGTCGGGCCAGTCGAGCGCGTCGCAGAACCGGTTCCAGGCGCCATCGTTCGGCGCGCCGGCCAGCATGAAGCCGTCGGCGCACATGAACGCCTGATACGGCACCAGGTGCCAACTGCCGGACCCCTGCGGCAGCGGCAGCACGCCGGCCTGCATCCAAGCCACCGCGTGGTAGCCCAGCAGCGAAATCGCGGTTTCCAGCAACGACCCACGCACCCAGGTGCCCTTGCCGGTGGTCGCCCGCGCCAGCAGGGCCGTCACCACGCCGGCATAACAGGAAATCCCGGTGGACATGTCGATGAACGACACCCCGCAGCGGATGGGCGGCCCATCCACGATCCCGGTGGTCGACATCGCGCCCCCAAACGCCTGCACCATCAGGTCGTAGCCGCGCTTTTCAGCCAGTGGCCCGTCGGCGCCATAGCCGGAGATCGTGCAGACCACCAGGCGGGGATTGGCCTCCCGCAGCGCTTCCAGGCTAATGCCCAGGCGAGCCGCCGTGTCGGGCAGGAAGCTGTGGATCAGCACGTCGGCCTTGGCGGCAAGCTGTTTCAGCACATCCCGCGCGTCCGGGTTCTTCAGGTTCAGCACCATGGAGCGCTTGCCGCGATTGACCGAGCCGAAATTGGCGCTCTGCCCATCCGGCGACATCGGCGGCCAGCGGCGATTTTCGTCACCCTCCGGGCTTTCCACCTTGATGACGGTGGCGCCGAAATCGGCCAGCAACTGCGCGCAATAGGGGCCGGCGAGCACGCGGCTGAGATCGACGACCTTGATACCGTCCAGAACTTTCATGGGCTGCTTCCTCTCTCTTGTGCCGCTACCATGGCGCAGGGAGAAGTGCAGGAGAAGCGGGAGGCTGGGTTGGCGTGCGGTGGCGCTGCATGTGCGGTGGGGACGTCCGGCCGGCCTATCGATCCGCGGCGCGTCTGAGCAAGCCCCGCCGCTCAAAGCGGATCGATCGCCCCTCGCCCCGACAACACCCCCGCAATATTGTCCAACGCCCGATATCCCATCGCATTCCGCGTCTCCCGCGACGCACTCCCCACATGCGGCGACAGGAACACGTTGTCCAAGGCCGCGAACCGCATGTCGAAATCCGGCTCCGCCCGGAACACATCCAGCCCCGCCGCAAACAACTGCCCGCTGGTCAGCGCGTCATACAGCGCGTCCTCATCCACCAGCCCGCCGCGCGAGACATTCACCAGCACGCCGCCCCTCGGCATCAGCGACAGCGCCTGGGCGTTCACCATCTTGTCCGTCGCCGGACCCGCCGGGGCGTGCAGCGACAGGAAGTCGCAATGCGGCAGCATGGCGTGGAAGTCGGGGAAATACGCCGCGCCCTGCTCCAACTCCGGCGGCAACCGGGTGCGCGCATGATACACCACCTTCATATCGAACCCTCTCGCCCGCTGCGCCATCGCTCGGCCGATCCGCCCCATGCCCAGGATTCCCAACGTCTTGCCGGTGACGCGAACCCCCAGCAGATCCCCCTGGCCGATGCGATAACGCCAGCCCTGGCGCATGATCCGGTCGTATTCGTAGCCCCGCCGAGCGGCTGTGAGCATCATCATGAAGGCGTGGTCGGCGGTGCATTCGGTCAGCACGCCGGGCGTGTTGGTGACGACCATGCCGCGGGCATGAGCGGCCGCGACATCGATATGGTCGTAGCCGACGCTGCTGGTGGCGCCGACCCGGACGCTGGGCGGCAGGGCGGCGATGGCCTCGGCCGTCAGCGGCAGGGTGTTGGTGAACATGATCGCCTCGGCCTGATGCGCCGTCGCGGCCGCGATCACCTGCGCCACCGTCATGTCGTCCTTGCCTTGCACGATCACCGCGTCGAATTCACGGGCGGCCCGGTCGTTGACATCGGTCGGCATCAGGCAAGCCAGCACCAGCCTTGGTTTCATCACTCCAGCACTCCCTCTGCGTCGTTCCGCGTTATGGACCGGTGTGGGGCGGGATAGGAAGCCGTCCACCCGGCCGCTCGGGACGGGCGATACGATGACGGCCTTTGTCAAACCGGCCGAATACACCCAGGATGCGGAACCATGGAACAATTGCCAGGACTGCCACCAACGGCGTTCGACAAAGCGGACCCGACCCCGGACTCGGAATTCTACGAATTTCCGCGATTCGTCACTCATATCGATGACACGGCGATCGCCGCGGTGACGCAGGTGTATCGAGAGATATTGCCACCAGGCGGCGCCTTGCTGGACCTCATGAGCAGTTGGGTCAGCCATTTGCCGGACGATGTCGCCTACGCCGCGGTCGTCGGACACGGCATGAACGCGGAAGAACTGGCCGCCAACCCGCGCCTGACGCGATGGTTCGTGCAGGACCTGAACGTCGAGCCGACCCTCGATCTTTATGTCGGCGGGCTCGATGGTGCCTGCCTTTGCGTGTCGGTGCAGTATCTGCAACGGCCGGTGGATGTGTTCCGAGAGGTGCGCCGGGTGCTGCGGCCCGGTGCGCCCTTCGTGGTGTCGTTTTCCAACCGGTGCTTTCCCACCAAGGCGGTGGCGATCTGGCAGGCGTTTTCCGGGCCGGACCAGCAGCGTCTGGTTGGCGCGTATATGCGGGCCGCCGGTTTTGGCGATGTCGCTCAACGCACCATGACGCCGCCGCATGCCGATCCGTTGTGGGTGGTGATCGGCACTGTCTGAACCGCCTTCCGCCACCGTCCCCGCTCCTGGCATCTCCCCCCTGGCATCTCCCCCCTGGCATCGCAGCGGATCCGCCTGCCGGCCTGGGAATCGCAATCTGCCACCTTCACGAACGGCCACGGACAACCGAAGATGCGCCGGCCGGACCCCGCATGATCGGCACGCACGGAGAGGAATGGAGCAATGCCCGCAAGTCGAAGCTACGGGATGGATCAGGAGTTCTATCCATGGTCCCCCATCGTCACCCGCCCCATCCTGCGATGGCCGGACAACGCGCGCGTCGCGCTGGCCGTGATCGTCAATCTGGAACATTGGGATTGGGATGTGCCCCCCGGTACGCCGTTGCCGGTCAGCCCCATGGGCGGGCCAGAGGGATTGTGGACCGGCAACCAGCCGGCATTTCCAGACATCGGTGGATACGGCAACCATGAGTACGGCAATCGGGTTGGGATTTTCCGTGTGCTCGCGCTGCTGGACAAGTACGGCATCAAACCGACCCTGGCGCTCGACAAGGTCGTGGCCGACAACTATCCGTTCCTGATCAAGGAAGGTCAGAAACGCGGCGCCGAATTCATCGCCCATGGCATCAGCCGCCGGCGCATCATCCATATCGGCATGTCGGAAGCGGAAGAACGGCAATATATCCGGGACTCGATCGACGCGGTCGAGAAAGCCACCGGCCAGCGCCCGATCGGCTGGTCCGGCCCGGACTTCCAGGAAACCACGAACACGCCCAACCTGCTCGCGGCCGAGGGCATTCGCTATGTCTGCGACTGGGGCAACGACGAACAGCCCTACAAGATGACGCCCAGCACGGGCGAACTCTACTCTTTGGGCGTGAACCAGTTTCTCGACGACAATTTCATCCATCTGCATGGGCGACGCACCATCAACGAAGTCAACCTGATGTGGCGCGACTGGTTCGACGGTCTTTATGTCGATGGGGCGACCACCGGGCGCCTGATGGTGCTGCATTTGCACCCATGGATCATCGGCCAGCCCTGGCGTATCCGCCATCTGGATGAGGTTCTCGGTCATATCTGCGCCCATCAGGGTGTATGGAAGGCGACCGGCGGTCAGATCATCGACTGGTTCAAGGCCCAACCCGGTCATGGCCAGGCCCCGGCCCCGGCTCAGACTCAGCCTCAGACTGGCGGATCGTAGCCGCGTGCCGATCCGGCAATACAGCGGACCGCCAGCGGTTTTCCGTTCAACCGGAACCGTTCCGTCCGTCTTTCGCGCCCATCTTCCGCCTCATCGCAGGCGAGCGGAGACCCCATCATGACACTCGCACCTGGTCGGTTCGACTACGCACCCATCACCGAACGTCCCATCATCAAATGGCCCAACAACGCGCGGGTTGCGTTCTGGGTCGCGCCGAACATGGAATTCTTTGAGTATATGCCGGAAAACCGGCCGACCCAGCCCGACATTCCGCACTATACGCGTATGGACTACGGCAACCGCGTGGGTTTCTGGCGCATGCTGGATGTGCTGAACAAGCACAAGGTGCGCGCCTGTTGCTGTCTGAATCTGGAAATCCTCGATCACTTTCCGGAAATCAAGGACGCGATGATCGCCGCCGACTGGGACTACATGGCGCATGGCCTGTACAACAGCCGCCCGATCTATGACCTGACCGAGCAGCAGGAACAGGCCTATTGGCAGGATTTTGTCAGTCACCTCCAGAAAATGACCGGCAAGCGGCTCAAGGGGCGGCTTGGCGGCGGCGCCGGCTATACCGTCAGGACAGACGACCTGATGGCGGAGGCTGGCTGCCTCTATCACACGTCCTGGATCATCGATGACCAGCCCTGGCCGATCAATGTGCGGGGCGGGCAGAAGTTCATCTACGTCCCCTATACCGGGCAGACGAACGATGCCGGCATGCTGGCCTGGAACCGGGACGCGGATTACTTCCTGCAGATGATCAAGGACCAGTTCGACACGCTCTACCGGGAAGGCGCGGAAAGCGGACGCGTCATGTGTCTGTCGCTACATCCGCACGCTATCGGACGCCCGAACGCGGCGAAGTATCTGGACGAGGCGCTGCGCTATATCCTGGGTCACGACGGGGTCTGGAACACCACCGCCGACGATATCGCCGAGTATTATATCGCCAACTACTATGACCAGGTGTCGGCCTGGATCGCGGAGCAGAAGACCAAGGCGTGATCGCGGTCTTCTGACCGAAAGGGGGAAATCGCCTGGCTTTGCCATGGGGGGTGCCAGAGGGGGTACCAGAGGGTGTGCCATGGGGCGTGCAAGCAGGCAGTGCCAGGGGCAGTGGGCCCCGGAGCCCTGGTTTCGGGCTCCGGGGCGGTGGTTTGCGTCCTTCCGCCGGTCCGTTGCGACTTACCCCCCCAGGATCTGGCGCATCGCCTCGGCCACCTGATCGGGCGATGCGCCCCTGGTCCGGGCGTGCGGCCGGCTGGTGGCGAAGGCAACGATTAGGACGATTTCGTCGGGACGGGGGGCGCCGGGGATCGAGACTTCCATGGCATCCATCGCATCGTAATCCCAGGCATTTTCCGCGCCGCCAAAGATCAGGTCGATCGCGGCGCCGGGCTGGGCGACTTTTTTCGTGCCGGGGATCAGCGCCGGACCGGCACGCAGCCCCCGACGCATGGCAAGGCCCATCCGCGCATGGATCATCGCAGCACCGTGTTCCCGGTCTCCATTGATCCCGACGATGACCCCCTTGGAATAGGCGATCGGGGGCCGATCCGCGGGAAACCGTTCCAGCGCGCGCGCGGTCAACTCGGCGCCAAGCTCAACCGAGATTTGCGTCAGTTCCGTCAACTCGCTGTCGGAGGCGGGGCGGCGCGCGGCATAGGGATTGGCCAGCACGGCGCAGGCCGCGACCTGTCGGGTGGCGGGGACGATGGGATAGCCGGTCTCGATCCGGGTTTCTCTTTCGATCACGACGATCTGGCGGATGTTGGTCATCTGGGCACGGTCCTTCCGTGGAAGCAGCCCATATATGGCGATTGTGACGACCTCGCCACTGGCGGCGTGCGGCGGCACCGCCGCGGGGGGGGGCATGCGGCGGCACCGTCGCGGGGGCGGCATGCGGCGGCACCGTCGCCGGGGCGGCATGCGGCGACCAGGCCGCCAGCCAGGCTTGCCATCACCCATCATTGCGAGATCGGCGCGACACCGGTCCGGCCGCTAGGTGCATCCCGCATTGACCTGCCGGCAGGATGCCGCGAACGCCTCGGAAACGAAGGGCGGCTGCTTGTAATAGCCCTTCATCCAACTGGCGAGCATGCAGAGTTCCTCAAGCCGCAGGACCTCATCCAAGGTGCCGTCCGGAAAAGCGACCTGGAAGCTCTCGGCGATGATTTGCAGCATGGCTTCCACCTGCTCGATCACCAGGCCGCAATCGGTCTCCAGAACGGCGGTACGGACCAGGATTGCCTCATCGACATCGTATTCGTCGCGGATCAGCTTCACGATCCAGCGGAACATGTTCATCCAGTTTTTCACATCGTCGACCGGCCGTGACATCGGGCGCCTTCCCTTGGGGGCGACCGTATTGTGCCGCGAAAGCGTTCCCGGATGGTTAATGTCAAATATCGTTGTGTGCGGGATATCGCTTTTCAGCCGTCCGCGAGCGTTTTTTCAGCGGAGCAGTCCCCCCAGGCGGTTGCTCCCCGCCTTAAATGGCAGCCCGACAAAAAGGTGCATGATGTCTCCGGACAGACACGAAGGCGACGTACAAAGATAACCGCTCCAGTTGGCACATCGCCTGCGCCCGCCATGACATGGAGAGACTGGCGCCCGGCACCAAATGGAGCAGTTAATATTGCACGTCTCCTAAGTGTCTGCTCGGAAGCATCATGCACCTTTTCCGCGGGCTGCCATGGGCGTCTGGTGCGTTGCGGCCCCTCATCGATGGCCCCGCACCGCTTTCGGGGCCGCGCAAGCCAGCCGCCTTATGGTAGCCCGCTGAAAAGGCACACTAATGTTTCCGGACAGTCACTAAAGCCGATCCGGGACCGCCGCCGCCGCTGGTGCCCACGCGCCGGCCTGATCCGCCGCCGCCCGGTATGGCCGAAATGGCCCCCGCCAGTTGGACGGCAAACAGGGGAGCACGATGGATGCCGCCAGCAGGGCAAGCCGCTTCGATGCCGGTGCCGCCCGGACCGAGCGCCACAGCCAGTGCCGCCCCTCCGATGCGCGGTCGCGGCGGATCAACTCTCGCCCGACCACCCAGGCGGCATCAGCCTCCGCCCGATGACGCAGCACCGCCAGGCGGTCGGTCCCCAGGCGCCCGTTCCCCAGGCGCCCATTCCCCAGGCGGTCGGTCCCCAGGCGCCCGTTCCCCAGGCGATCGGTCAGCCCTGGCACCGCGAACGTCGCGTCCAAACACACTCGAAACACTTCCGTATCAACCGCCCGGCTTGCATAGGCGCCGTCGATCCGTTCCCGCACCAGCAACAGGGGTGTTCGATCCCGAACGCGGGCAAATTCGCCCCGCAACGCCAGGCGGATCCAGTATTCCCAGTCCTCCCCGAAGCACATATCCTCCCGGAACGCGCCTGTCTGGCGCACCGCCTCGGTCCGGATCAGCAGGTGGCCGCCGTTCACATAGCGGTTGCGGACCAGTAATCGCTCCAACACATCGCCATCCGGCGGACACACGCCTCGCCCGGCCTGGTCGGGTCTGGTCGGGTCAAGCCTGGCCCAGGATCCGGCGACGGCCACGGCCCAGGGCGCATCGTCCAGCCCGTCCGCCAGCGTTGCCAGAGCGGTGGGAGTCAGCACATCGTCCGCATCCAGAAACAGCACAGCATCGCCGTCCAGCAAAGCCATCCCCCGGTTGCGCGCGGCCGACACGCCCGCGTTTCCCTGCGTCAGCAGCCGCAGCCGGGGATCGGAGAACCGCCGCACGGCGTCGCCGGTGCCGTCGGTCGACCCGTCATCGACAACCACCATGGACCAGTCCGCATGGGTCTGTCGCAGGACCGATCGGATCGTATCGCCGATCAGAGCCGAGCAATTCCAGGCAGGCGTGACGATGTTGATGCGCAAGAGAACACCGGACCCAAAGATGTGTGGCCCGAACCGATACCGCCAGATGATGGAAATTCCGTTAACGCCACACGCAAACGCGGCGAAATCGCGCAACCCAGCCGACGGCGAATGGCCGCCAACCGACCGCTCGTGTCGAAAAGAGTTAACCGGCGCCCGCTTTTCAGCCACAAGGGTTCCAGCCACACCTGACATTGATGCGCATCGTGCTTCGAGGGATCACCCGATTGTTCGCCGTCATCGGCATACTCATCCTGCTCCTTGTGGTGCTGGTCGGCGGCGCCCTGTGGCTGACCCTGCCGCGCGGCAACCAGCAGGCCCGCATTCCCGGCCTCGCCGCCCCGGTCGACATCAGCTTCGATCAAGACGGCGTGCCGCGGTTCCGCGCGACGACCGACCGCGACGCGGTGGCCGTCCTCGGCTACCTGCACGCACGCGACCGCATGTTCCAGATGGAGTTGATGCGGCGGGCGGCATCCGGGCGCCTGTCGGAGATCGCCGGAGCGATCACCCAGCCGATGGACCGGTCTATGCGGACCATGGGCCTGCGCCACCGCGCCGCGTCCGATTTCGCCGCTCTGCCCGACGACGCCCGTGCCCTGTTGGAGGCCTACGCCAGTGGCGTGAACGCCCGGATCGAGGCGCGGGGCCGGTTCGTCGCCCCGGAGTTCCTGATCCTCGGCCGCCCGGAGCCCTGGCTGCCGGTGGACAGCTTGCTCTGGGCCAAGACCATGGGATTGTGGCTGTCCGCCAACTGGCGGACCGAGCTGTCCCGCCTGGCCCTGGCCGGCCGGGTGCCCCAGCGGATGATCGACGAACTCTGGCCGCCCAAGGATGATGCTGGCCGACCGGAAGCCTCCCTGCCGTTCCCAACGGGTGTCACGGAAGCGGCGGCAAGGCTGGCCGCGGTGCTGCCCCACTTTCCGGGGGATCACACCCAGCCCGGGTCGGCGTCGAATGAATGGGCGGTGGATGGACGCCACACCGAAACCGGTGCTCCCCTGCTCGCCGGCGATCCGCATCTGGTGCTCGGTTTTCCCGGCATCTGGTATCTGGCCAGGATCGAGCTGCCCGACCGGGTCCTGGCCGGGGCCACCGCGCCGGGCGTGCCGGCCCTGGTCATGGGCCACAACGGACACATCGCCTGGACCTTCACCACCACCGGGGCGGACGTGCAGGACGTGTTCGTCGAAACCCCGGCCGGTCCGGGAATGTATGAAACGCCGGATGGTCCGAGGCCGTTCATCATCCGGGAGGAACGCATCGCCGTTCGCGGCCAGCCGACCGAGGTGCTGACCGTCCGCGAAACCCGCCACGGCCCGGTGATGAGCGATCTGCGCAAGGAACCCGGCCCGATCCTGGCCGTCGCGATGGGCAATTTGCAGGTCGGGGATACGGCGGCGGCGGGACTGATGGCGCTCAATCGCGCGCGCACGGTGGGGGAGGCGGGTGAGGCGGCCGCCATGATCTCCTCGCCGGTGCAGAACCTGATGGTGGCGGACCGCCAGACCATCGGGCTGTTCGTCACCGGACGAGTCCCGATCCGTCGGGCCGGGGATGGGACCCGGCCGGTTCCGGGGGATGGATCGCATGACTGGATCGGCTGGGCCGCCGGTGCCCAGTTGCCGCATGCCATCGCCCCGGACAGCGGGCGTCTGGTGAATGCCAACGAACGCATCGCGCCACCGGATTTCCCCGTCTTCCTCGGCCGTGACTGGTTCGGCGACTGGCGGGCCCGCCGTATCCGCGCCTTGTTGGAAGCGACGCCGCGTCACTCGGCCGCGAGCTTCGCCCGCATGCAGGCCGATGCAACCAGCAGCTTCGCCCAGCAAATCCTGCCCGCCCTGTTGGCGGTGACGCCCGCCGGAGAGGCCGAAACCCGCATGCAAAACCTGCTGCGGGGCTGGGACGGCACGATGAACACCGACGCGCCCCAGCCGCTGATCTTCAACGCCTGGGTGGCGCGGTTCCATGCCGCGGTGCTGAAGCGGGCGGGGATCCCGCTGGAACACAGCGGACCGCGGTCGGATGGCGTCGCCTTCGCGCTGTCGGATGCCGGCAGGCACTGGTGCGGCGACGATTGCGCCACGATGTTGCGCGAAACCCTGACCGAGACCCTGACCGAGATGACCGCGCGATTCGGCGCCGATCCGGCCGCCTGGCGCTGGGGGACCGCGCATCCGGCGGTGTTCGCGCATCCTTTGCTGCGCAACATCCCAATCCTCGGCGCCCTGGCCACGTTCTCCATCGCCAGCCCGGGCGACGATACCACGGTCAACCGGGCGGGCCTGGATGCGCGGTTCAATGCCGTTCATGGCCCGGGCTTTCGTGGCGTCTACGATCTGGCGGACCTGGAGCGCAGCCTGTTCGTCGTGTCGCCCGGACAATCGGGCAATTTGCTCAGCCGCCATGCACGGGATTTTCTCACCCGTTGGCGCGATGGTGCTACGATCACGCTGGCTGCCAAACCCGACAGCGTCCGCTCCATCACACGGATCGTGCCATGAGTTACTCCTGCTACAGCCCAGACGAGTATGAAATGACGCGGGGCGTGATCATCCGCCGTTGCCTGGCCTGGTGCGTGGACGCCCTGTTGATCGGGCTGCTGGTGTTCGGCCTGTGGTGGGCGATGGCGGCGGTCGGGGTCCTGACCCTGGGGCTGGGGTTCGGACTGATGGTCCTGCTGCCGTTCGTGCCGGTCCTCTACCATCTGGTCTGCCTGTTGGGGCCCGACAGCGCCACGCCGGGCCAGCGGGTCTTCGATCTGATCGTCCGACGCGACCTGGACCTGGGGCCACCCACCCCGTTGCAGGCGGTGATCGCGATCGGGGTGTACTACCTGACCCTGGCAACCAGCGGATTGCTGCTGGTGGTGGCGCTGTTCACGACCCGGCGGCGGACCCTGCATGACCTGCTGAGCGGTCTGGTCGTCGTGCGGCTGCACGCCTTCCGCGCCTTCAGCGAATCCGCCCGACTCTCCCAATTGACCCCGCCGCTCGGCTACGGGAACATGCCGCCAACATCCGGATATCCACGGTCGGGTCCATGACCTACAAGCCGCCGCGCCGCCCGCATTTTTTCTACACCACGGCCCCGCTGCCCTGCCCCTATGTGGCCGGGCGGGTGGAACGGAAAATCGTGACCGAGATTACCGGGCCGGAAGCGGAATCCTTGCACGATCGGCTGTCTCGGGCTGGGTTCCGCCGCAGCCACAACATCGCCTATGCCCCGGTGTGCCCTTCCTGCCAGGCCTGCATCCCCATTCGCATCCCGGTCAAAACCTTCCAGCCCGACCGGACCCTGCGCAAGCTGGTCAAAGCCAACGCGCGGATGGAGGGGTTTGAAGTCTCGGCCCGCGCCACGACCGAGCAATTTCAGTTGTTCCAGCGCTATCAGCGGGTCCGCCACGGCGAAGGCGATATGGCGACCATGAGCTTCTACGACTACCGCGCGATGGTCGAGGATACGCCCATCGACACGTTCATCGTCGAATTCCGCGACCCCGATGACCGCATGGTGGCCGCCTGCCTGACCGACCGCCTGGCGGATGGCCTGTCCGCCGTCTACAGTTTCTTCGCCCCCGGCCTGGAAAAGCGCTCGCTCGGCACATACGCCGTTCTGTGGCTGATAGAGCGGGCGAAGCTCCTGGGCCTGCCCTACGTGTATCTGGGCTATTGGGTCCCGGAAAGCCGCAAGATGGCCTACAAGGCGCGGTTCCGGCCAAGCGAGGTGCTGTTGGGCGGGACGTGGCGGATGCTGACGGAGCGGGATATCGCGGACGGGGAAGCGGCGATGCCCGCCCTGGTGTCGGAGACGACGGGGTAGACACCTGTATCGGCGTTCAGGACGCGGATTGTAGTCGGGCCGAAGGACCGCGGATTGTAGTCGGGCCGAAGGACCGCGGAGCGTAGTCGGGCCGAAGGGCGGTTGTGCACGACGGCGATGGCGTCCAGCGAACCCGGCAAAGTCCTGCCGAGCGGCGTCCGGATCGTCCCGGCGATTTCCGTGCTTGAGCCTCACCGCAACCACCGCTATACGCCCCGCTTCGCGCTGCCGGTCGGGATCGGCGGTGCCAGACAAGGATTGTTCCGATGAAGACCGGCATTCACCCCGAATACCACGAGATCAATGTCATCATGACCGATGGCACCCAGTTCAAGACTCGTTCCTGCATGGGCAAGGCCGGCGACACGCTGCGTCTTGATATCGATCCGAAGTCCCACCCGGCCTGGACCGGCGTGCAACGGATGATGGATACCGGCGGGCAGGTCGCCAAGTTCAACAAGCGCTTCGCCGGTCTCGGCATCAAGTCCTAGGCCAGTCCGCGGCAACGCGGGACGCGGCATTGCGGGAACAGTAGCAGTCGCCCGAGCCATCGGGCGACGCACCGCCTCGCGCTCGGTCCCCCGTCGTCATTTTCAGGCTCGACCTGGCAATCCGCGCCTCCATGGCAGGGGGGCGAGGACAGCGGAAGAACACCCACGGGGCATTGTTTCGGCCGGTTGGCCGGACGCGTCCACGGCAACGATAGACCTCTTGAACAGGCAGACCTGTTCACCCATCTCGGTATTGTTCGAAGTGCCCAACCGGGGCTTTGAAGAATGAACATGGGCCGGCCCATCCGGGCGGCCTGACCCGAGACCTTGCTTTTGCAGGAGGTTTATCATGACCACTTTCGATTTCGCGCCACTGTTCCGTACTGCGATCGGCTTCGATCGTCTGGCTCGCATGGTGGACAACGCGTCATCCGCGCCGGAGGCGACAGCCTATCCCCCCTACAATATAGAGCGCACTGGCGACGACACCTATCGCCTGACCATGGCCGTGGCTGGTTTCCGGCCGGACGAACTGGACATCGTCGTCAAGGAAAACACCCTGCTGATCACCGGTCGCGTAACCAATGACGCACCGAAGGCCGAGGTGCTTTATCGCGGCATCGCGGGTCGTCCGTTCGAACGCCGGTTCGTCCTGGCCGATCACATCGTCGTGGAAGATGCCGACCTGCGTGATGGGCTGCTGCATGTCGGACTGAAGCGCGTCGTGCCGGAATCGCTGAAGCCCCGCCGCGTTGCCATCGGTGGATTGGCGCCGGCGGCCATCGTCGGGCCGGAGGTGACCGCCAAGGCGGCGTAACCCGCGCACCAGGACTATCGGAAGGGGCTGGGAAACCGGCCCCTTTTTGTGTCTTGCCAATGCCGTCGACCATTGACCAACAGCGTCCCGTTACCGTCATGGCCGGCCAACGACCCTGACCATGGCATGATGGCGCCTTTCACCGTCATTGCCTGGCTCCACCGTGTCAGGGCCTGGCTCCACCGTGTAGGGCCGGGCACATCATTGACACTTCAGACCGGGCACATGGTTGACACTTTCGCGGGTCTGTCCCGATTGAACGAGTCCCGATCGGTTGCTGTCCGCGGCAAATGACGGTGACGGGACGGTATCTGACGGCAGCCGAGCGGCGACTGGGCGGGGTCGACCGCGGGTAGGGTCTGTCGATTCGGCGGGCGAAAGACGCCCCGATCGTCATCCCGGGCGGCGGAAAAACGCATCCGCCGCACCGCGCAAGGCTTGCTTGCGGCCAATATCCGCTTCGGCGCGCGCGATCTCATCCTTCAGTTCGCCGATGTAATCGCGCAGTTCCTCCACACCCAGCGAGTCGAGCACAAGTTTCTCCAACCGTATGCGCTTGCGGGTCGGGGTGTCTTCATCTTCGGCCATGCTGGTTTCCCCCTGCTGGTCTCATATGTCGTGGCGACAGACTATAATGACGGAACAGTCCTTGACCCACCCCCGTCTGGTTGTCATATCCGCCGTCTGGCCGCGCCCGCGGTGCATGCAGCCGCCCGCCACGCGCAGAATTCCACGCGACGGCCCTGAGAGTGAAAATGCGATGACTCTGCCATTGATGCCCAAGGCCACCGCCGTGTGGCTCATCGAGAAGACCGGCCTGACCTTCGTGCAGATCGCCGATTTCTGCGGCATGCATCCGCTGGAGGTGCAGGCGATCGCGGATGGTGAAGTGGCGCAGGGTATTGTCGGTTACGATCCGGTTGCGAATTCGCAAGTGACGCAGGCGGACATTACCCGCTGTGAGGCTGATCCCGCCGCGCGCCTGAAGCTGCTGGCCACCACCCTGCCGGCGCCGAAGCGTCTGCGCGGGGCGCGATACACGCCCGTGGCGAAGCGGAACGACCGGCCGGATGGGATTGCCTATCTGCTGCGCAGCTTCCCGCAATTGTCGGAAGCCCAGGTCGGCAAGTTGATGGGCACGACCAAGGACACGATCCAGAAAGTGCGCGACCGCACCCACTGGAACAGCGCCAATATCAAGCCGCGCGACCCGGTTATCCTGGGCCTGTGCAGCCAGAGCGACCTGAACATGGCGGTTTCCACCGCCAATGAGCGGTTGGAGCGGGAAGGACGGACCGTGCCGGTGCCGCCGCCGCCGGAAGCGGACGAAGCCGCCTGAGCGGTTCGATGGACTGGCGGTTCGGCGGACCGGGGCCGGTGGCGGGTCGTCAGTTCACCCGCGTGCGAAGCTTCTCCATCTCTTCCTTGATGTGCAGCTTCTCGATTTTCAGTCGCACCAATCTCTCGGGGTCGGGGCGGGGCCGATGGTCTTCATCGGCAATTCGCGTTTCAAGCGAAGCATGGCGCTCCTTGAGCGCATCAAGACGGGCGTGGGGGATCGTGGACATTCTACCTCCGATTGCAATCGGTTGGCCATGCGCACCCACCGTAGCGGATACGGCACGCTACGGTAGCGCGAATTCGGCGGCGCCGGGAAGCGCAAACCGCATGTTCGGGGTGGGTGCGCGCATTTTTTCCGTGGTAGACTAAGCCTATGTTGACCGACCGGGATTCGCTTCTTCGCAAGCTGCATGAACTCCGCAGTGAGCACCGTGACCTGGATACCGTGATCGCCCGGTTGGCCGACCAGGGGGCGGCGGACCAGTTGCATCTGCAGCGGCTGAAAAAGCGCAAGCTGATGCTGAAGGATGAACTTGCCTGGCTGGAAAGCCGGCTGATCCCCGACAATATCGCCTGACCCGGGCATGGCATCCGTTCCCGCCCCTGTCGTCGGCGTCATCATGGGCAGCCAGTCCGACTGGGCCACCATGACTCATGCGGCCGAGATGCTGACCCGTCTGCAAATCCCGCATGAGGTGCGGATCGTTTCGGCCCATCGGACGCCGGATCGATTGCGCCAGTATGCGACCGGCGCGCGGGCGAGGGGGCTGAGCGTGATCATCGCCGGGGCCGGCGGGGCGGCCCATCTGCCGGGGATGTGTGCGGCCTGGACGTCTCTGCCGGTGCTGGGCGTGCCGGTCGAATCGCATGCGTTGAAGGGCATGGACAGCCTGCTGTCGATCGTTCAGATGCCGGCCGGCATTCCCGTGGGCACGTTGGCCATTGGGCGCGCCGGCGCGGTGAACGCGGCGTTGCTGGCGGCGTCGATCCTTTCGGTCGGTGACGCCGAACTGACCATGCGCCTGGATGCGTTGCGCGCCGAACAGACCTCCGCCGTGGCCGAGGAGCCAGGCGAAGGTTGACCGACGCGGACCCGTTGGGGGCGCATTCCCGGCAACCGGCGGGATTTCCGTTGCCGCCGAACGCGACAATCGGACTGGTCGGCGGCGGGCAACTCGGGCGGATGTCCGCGATCGCGGCGGCGCGTCTGGGTTATCGCTGCCATATCCTGACGCGGGAGGTGGACAGCCCGGCCGCCCAGGTGGCGCATGCGGTCACCATCAGCGACTATGCCGACCCGGTTTCCCTGCGCGAATTCGCGGCGGCCGTCGACGTCATCAGTTTCGAGTTCGAGAATGTCAGCGCCGAGGGACTCGACCTGCTGGCATCCCTGAAGCCGGTTCGTCCGTCCCCCACCATTCTGCGCATCAGCCAGGACCGGATCGCCGAGAAGACCTTTCTCAATGGCGCCGGGGCCACAACCGCGCCCTGGGCCATTGTGGAGTCCCTAGACGACCTGCGTGCGGCGGTTGCGCACCTGGGGCTGCCGGCGGTGCTGAAGACCACGCGGCTGGGGTACGACGGCAAGGGCCAGGCGATGTTGCGCGGTCCGGACGATCTGGCGCCGGCATTCGCGCGTCTGTCGCCCAAACCCCTGGTGTTGGAGGGCTTCGTCGATTTCGCACAAGAAATCAGCGTGGTGATCGGCCGCGGGGCGGACGGGGTCATGTCCGCCTTCGATACGGTGGAAAACCGCCATCGCGATCATATCCTGGACGTGACCCTGGCACCCGCGCGGATCGCCACCGCGATCGACCAAACCGCCCAGGCGGTCGCGCGCCGGGTGGCGGAGGCGCTGGGTCTGGTGGGTCTGCTGGCGGTGGAAATGTTCGTCGACTCGAAGGGGCGGGTCCTGGTGAACGAGATCGCGCCGCGGCCGCATAATTCCGGGCATTGGACGATCGACGCCTGCCCGATGAGCCAGTTCGAATTGCATATCCGCGCGATCGCCGGCTTGCCGTTGCCGCCGGCGGAGCGGCATTCCGACGCCGTGATGAAGAACCTGGTGGGGCCGGAGGAGACCGGTTTGTGGCCTGACATTCTCGCGATGCCACGTCTGATCCCGCATCTTTACGGCAAGGCCGAGGCGCCTCCCGGCCGCAAGATGGGGCATGTGACCCGGCTGTTTCCCAAGGGGTCGCTACCGGGGGAGTTCGGGATCAAGGCGGCGTTGGGCGTGCTGGGGTAGGCTCGTCGCCGCGGACTTTCCGGGATCTGCCTTGGCGTCACGCCGGCTGCGCGACCAGACGGCCCCCGTTCGGTCGCACCATGCACGCCACCACCGCCGCCCCCAGGCCAAGCCCCGAGGACACGACATACAACCACCCATAATTCCCGTAGGTGTCGAACACGAACCCGCCCAGCCACGGTCCGATCGCCATCCCGAAGAACGACACCATGACGACCACCCCGAACACGCCGCCCATGATTCGCCCTGGGAAGCTCTCTCGCACCAGGATGGCGTAAAGGGGCATCACGCCCCCGTAGGCGAACCCGAAAATCAGCGCCACCGCGTAGAATCCGCCCAAGCCGCCGACCGCCAGCCACAGCAGGATCGCGGTCCCTTGCAGGGTGAGGCCGGCGATCAGGGTGGGTCTGGCGCCGACCCGGTCCGACACCAGTCCGAACACGATCCGCCCAGCCAACCCACCCAGCCCGGCCATGCCGAACACCGATGCCGCCATCATTTCGGGCACGCCGCAATCGGCGACGTAGCTCACCATGTGGAAGATCGGCCCGGAATGGGCGGCGCAGCAGGCGAAGAACGCCAGCGAAATCGCCAGGCACTGGGGTGAAATCAACGCCTTGACCAACGAGATGTCGGCCGGCTCGTTCAGTCCGCTCGCCACCGAGCCGCCCGCCAGTACGGGGGGTTCCCGCAGCAACAGCGCCGCCGGCAGGATCACCGCCCAGGCGATTCCCGCCATCGTCAGCATCGCCGACCGCCAGTCTCCCTGTTGCATCAGCCAGCCCGCGAGCGGTGCAATGACCATGGTGCCCATGCCCATGCCGACGGACACCAGCGCGACCGCGAGGCTGCGGTTTCGATCGAACCAGCGCACCGCGAGCGCGGTCATCGGCAC
>CAMATI010000040.1 GCA_945861095.1 Asaia bogorensis
CCGCTTTTTGTATCAGGCTGGGTTACGTGACTCGAGGTATGACCCGGTCAGTTGGGCCAGCTTCCCGTTGCAGGTGGCGGGGCGACTTGGCATCCAAACCTACTGCCTTGGAATCACAGGAGAAAAAATGAGGGGATGGCTGAGGGCGCGGACCCGTTCCTGCACTTTACCCGGTATGGCGCCGCGGAGTTGCGCCAGCCCAATCCCTACTTCGATGGCAAATGGTATCTGAGCAACAACCCTGACGTCGCGGACCTGGGGCTTGATCCGTTCCTGCATTACTTCCACCGCGGGGACCGGGAAGGCCGCCGTCCGCATCCGTATTTCGACGCCGGTTGGTATCGCGCGGTGCACGGTCTGGCCGCGGAACAGCCGGCGCTGGCGCATTTTCTGTCCGAACGCCGGACCGGGCGTTATGCACCCTGTCGGGAACTGTGGGCGGTCCCATTCCTGGCGCCTTACCGCGACGACCCGATGCTCGGGGTCGATCCGTTCATGCATTGTCGGGAAGATATGGCGCGCCAGGACCAGGATTGCCTGGCCGACATCGAAATCGTGCGGGCGTCCGGGCTGGTCGACACCGCCTATTACGATTGCAACGCGAGCCATGTGCGGGAGGCGGACTGGGATCCGGTGACCCATTACTGCCGGTTCGGCTGGCGGGAGCGCCGCAAGCCGAACATCCATTTCGATCCCGTCTGGTACCGACAAACCAATCCCGACATGGCGGTGTTGCAGGTCAATCCGCTGCTTCACTACATACTGGTCGGCGAATTGCGCAACCAGCGGCCCAACGTCGATTTCGAACCGGCATGGTATCGGACGACCTATGATGTGCCCGACGGACAGATGGCGCTCGCGCATTATCTGACCCACCGTCGTTCCAATGCCGTCAGTCCGAACGCTGTGTTCCACAAGGCAGGACATTCGGGTGGACATCCGCCCTTGAAGATCGTCGCGATCACGATGGTCTACAATGAGGGGGCGCAACTGCGCCGGTGGCTGCGCCATTATGGACGACAGTTCGGGCCGAGCAACCTGTTGGTGCTGGATCATGGGTCGGATGACGGCAGTACGCATGATATGGGTGGGGCAGGGCGCATCACCTTGCCGAGGGTGGAGTATGACAACAACCAAAGGTCGGGCTTTATCAACGAACAGCAACACAGTCTGTTTCGCTACTATGACGCGGTTCTTTATACGGACTGCGACGAACTGATCGTCGCCGATCCCCGGCAATATTCCGGCCTGACCGATTATTTTGGCAGGATGCAAAGCGACTGTGCCAGGCCGGTCGGTCTGGAGTTGTTCCAGGACGAAATTCCCGGCAGGCGCCTGATGGAGGACGTGCCGCTTTCCTTGCAGCGGCAGTATTGCCGGTTCGTTGTCGGGATGTGCAAACCTTTGCTGGCACGGGCACCGGTGCATTGGATTCCCGGTTTCCACTCCTGCGACAAGCGGGTTCCGATCGATCCCTCGCTTTTTCTGTTCCATACGAAGTATGCGGACTATGCCGCGGCCCTGGCGCGCCAGGCGTTGACCCGTGGCCTGCCGTGGTCCGAGCGGTCGCTGAAGGGGTCGCAGGGACGCCATCAACGGCGGGACGACGAGCAGTTGATCAAGGACAACTTCCAAGGCCCGATCGAGCGCCTTCGGCAGGAGGGGTGCCGGGACTTTGCGTTTGAAGACGTGGCAGAGCAATTCTACAAGAAATTGGCCTATGTGGAGCCCAAGATATGGCATGCGGCCGGATGGCGCGGCAATCTCCACAAGATACCTGATTGGCTGCATGGAACGTTTTGATTGGACGTGGTCGGGGCGGAGCGTCCGCCCCGGAAACAGACCAGGGGCAGCGCCCCTGGTCGTTTTTCCCAAGGGCGGTAGGAGGCGGAATCTCCGCTCTTCTCATCCCCGAACCTTATACCAGGGATGCGCCAACCCGGGCGTCTTCACTCGCAACGTATAGACAGACGTGCTGGCGGTAAACAGCAACGTCCGCAAGTCCGGCCCACCGAACGCGACATTGGCGCAGACTTCCGGCGTCTCGATAATCCCGATCAGTTTGCCATCAGGCGAAAACACCCAGGTCCCGGTCGTTCCGGTGCAGAACACCCGTCCCGCCGCATCCACTTTCATCCCGTCCGGCACACCGTCGGTCCTGGCATGCGACATGTCGGCAAAAATACGCCGCCCGGTGGCCTGACCGGCCGCGTTCAGGTCGATCGCGTGAATATACTGTGCCCAGCGTGTGTTGGCGACGTAAAGGGTCCGCTCGTCTGGCGACAGCGCCAGGCCGTTCGGGTACTCGAACGGCACCACCATCGTCAGCGTATCGTCCAGCCCCACACGATAGATCGCGGCGTGTTCCTGTTCCCGGTCCTTCATCGGCACCCGCAACGACGGGTCGGTGAACAGCAATGTCCCGTCGGAGCAGCAGATCACGTCGTTCGGGCGGTTCAGGCGCTTGCCCTCGAAATGATCGGCGAGCACCGTGACCCGCCCATCCAGCTCGGTCCGGGTGACGCGGCGTCCATCGCCCTCGCAGTTGATCAGCCGGCCTTGCAGATCGAACGTGGTGCCGTTGCCGCCGATGGTGGTGCGCACCAGTTCGTGCGGCTTGCCCAGGGTGATCCGGAACAATTTGCTGTCGCGCACATCGGTGAAATAGAAAAAGCCATCGGGATGCCAGAGCGGACCTTCGGTGAAGACGAAGCCGCCCGCCACTTTCTCGAACGCGGTCGTTTCCAGGATGTCAGACAGGGTTTCCATGGTTATCCTCCCGTTTCGGCGCTTTCGGCCGTGGCCGACGGTAATGGGTCGGGCCGCCTGGCGCCAGAGTGGCGGAAACGTGTGGCGGAAACCAATGGCGGAAGCCGGTGGCGGAAGTGTCGGCTGCAAGAACCGGCGCGTCGTCCTACCAGCCCTTGATCTGCCGGGCCGATTCCCCCGACAAGATGGATCCGCGTGTCGAGGTTGGATCCCCGGCACGCGACGTATCCGCCAACCCTTACCCCCCAGGTGCCGCATGGAACTGATCGACCTCAGCCGAGAAATTTTCCACCGTACCCAGGTGCATCCGTCGCATCCGCCGGTCGTCATGACGGTGTGGAACGACCACACGGAAAAGAAGCACGCCGGCCAGACCGTGTTTTCGTCGAAGGCCCTGTCGATCTCGCTGTCCGACCATGCCGGCACCCATGTCGACGCGCCGGTGCATTTCGATCCGCGGCCGGGCGCCGCGTCCATCGACCAGGTGCCGTTGGAGAATTTCTATACCTCGGCCATCTGTCTGGACCTTTCGCATGTCCCCCTGAAACACGCGATCACGGTGCCGGAGATGGAGGCCGCGTTGGCCAAATCCGGGCAGGAAATCCGGCCACGCGACACGGTCCTGCTGCACATGGGCACCAACGACCGCCTGCTGGGCAAACCGGGCTACCAGCATGATTTCCCCGGTCTGGCATTGGAATCCGTCCATTGGCTGGCCGACAAGGGCATCGTGATGTTCGGTGTCGAGGCGATCAGCCCGGCCCCGGAAGGCGAGCTCAATTTCCAGGCCCATATCGCCTGCGCCGAACGCGGCATCACCCACATGGAATGCCTGGCCAACCTGGACAAGCTGGTCGGGCGCGGCCGGTTTCGTTTCATCGGATTCCCGCTGAAAATCCGCGGCGGCACGGCCAGCCCGATCCGCGCCGTCGCGGTGTTCGAATAAGCGGTCGGCCGGGCACGATTGCTTCCGCCGTCGACGGGCAGGTTGGCGCCGTTGATATAGGTGCCGGCCTCCTGGCACAGCAGCTTCGCCGCCCCGACCAAATCGTCCGGGCGGCGGGGGCGTCGGTCAATGGTTCGCGCGGTCGATATCGTCCGGCGCGGGCCGAACCGAGACCTGACCCACGGCGCGCATGGCTGGACCATACGGCGCTTCCCGGTCAGGATGGTTTGGATAAATGCGCCGGTCATGGCGTGGACCACACAAAAGAGAGAAGGGAGCGTTGCATGGCTCGCGTGCCATATCTGGATACATCGGACCTGTCGGACGCGGACAAGGACCTGTTGAAGCGCCCCATTTCGTTGCATCGGGCCTTGGTGAACTCCCCCAACGCGGCGCGCGCGTTTTCCGGCCTTGGCACCTATATCCGTTACGGTAGCAAGTTGGATCCGCGCCTGCGCGAACTGGCGATCCTGCAGGTCGGCTGGCTGGCGCGGTCTCCCTACGAATGGTCGCATCATGTGAAGATCGGCCACGATTTCGGGGTCAGCGATGCCGATATCCAGGCGTTGATCGACGATACCGCGGGCAAGCCGACCAGCCTGGACGATATGACCAAAAAGGTGCTGAAAGGCGCGCGGGAAATTACCAACGACGGGGAGATGGCGGCCGCCACCTTCGCCGCCCTGCAAACCGCGCTGGGCAATGAACTGGTGGTGGACCTCACCCTCACCATCGCCTTCTACTGCGCCGTCGTCCGCGTGCTCGGCACACTCAAAATTGACGTCGAGCCCGAATACATGCCGTATCTGGAGCAGTGGCCGCTGCCGGCATAGCCACCAGATCGACGAACCGGACCACCCCTGCGCGCGGCGTCCCCCGCGCAGGGGCGATTTTATCAAAGTGTCACACACCGCCGGACGGCCACGCCATATTCCTGCCGCCGAAGCCCTCAAGGGCAATGACAAGGGGCAGGCAGGATGTTGGCGATCGAGGGACTTTCCCGGCGCTTCGGCAGTAAGGTCGCGGTCGAAAACGTAAACCTTTCCATCGACAAGGGCGCCTTCGTGGGCGTGATCGGCCGCTCCGGCGCCGGCAAATCGACCTTGCTGCGGATGATCAACCGGTTGCAGGACCCCAGCGAGGGCCGAATCACCTACAACAACATCGACGTCACCACGCTCAAGGGGGATGCGCTCTGCGACTGGCGCGCCCGCTGCGCCATGATCTTCCAGCAGTTCAACCTGGTCGGGCGGCTCGATGTCCTGACCAACGTCCTGATGGGCCGGCTCAATCATGTGCCGAGCTATCGGTCGTTGTTGCGGTTGTGGACGGAAGAGGACAAGGCGATCGCGCTGTCCGCCCTGGAACAATTCGATATCGGCAATCTCGCGGCCCAACGCGCGGACCGGCTGTCCGGCGGCCAGCAGCAGCGCGTGGCCATCGCGCGGGCACTGGTGCAGGAACCGGAGATGCTGCTGGCGGATGAGCCGATTGCCTCGCTCGATCCGCGCAATACCAAGGTGGTGATGGACGCGTTGCAGCGCCTGAACCGGCATTTCGGCATCACCGTGCTCTGCAACCTGCACTCGCTTGATCTGGCGCGCACCTATTGCGACCGGCTGGTCGGCATGGCGCAGGGACGGGTGGTGTTCGACGATGTGCCGGCGGCACTGACCGAAGGTGTCGCGCGCGAACTCTACGGCCTGGAGGCCGGGGACGTCATCGACATGCACGCGGCCGGACAATCCGACGCCGCGATCCAGGGCGCGATCCCGGTCGCCGCCTGAATTCGCTTGCTTTCCGCGACTTATCCAAGGAATCCCGCCATGCTCAACCGCCGGACGATGACGCTTGCCCTCGCGGGGGCGGCGATACTCCCCGCCGCCGCCTTCGCCCAGGCTGACTGGCGCGCCCAGTATCCGGAACTCGTGCTGGCCATCGTGCCGGCGGAGAATGCTTCGGGCGTGTCCGACCGCTTCGCACCGTTCACCGAATACCTGGCGAAAACGCTGGGCGTGAAGGTCACGCTGCGAATCGCCTCGGACTATGCCGCCGCGATCGAGGGCCAGCGGGCCGGGAATATCCACATCGTTTACCACGGGCCGGCGTCCTACGTTCGCGCCTTTACCGTCACCAAGGGCGGTGTCGAACCGTTCGTGACCACGATCAACACCGATGGATCGATCGGCTATTATTCGGTTGCCTATGTGCGGGCGGACGACAAAGCCACCAAGCTGGAGGACCTGAAAGGCCGGAATCTCGGCCTGGTCGACCCGAACTCGGCGTCCGGCAACAATGTGCCGCGCTTTTCGATGAGCAAGATGGGCATCGAACCGACCAGCTTCTTCGGCAAGGTCGTCTATACCGGGTCGCATGAAAACGCGATCATCGCGCTGAAGGGCGGGACGGTCGACGTCGTGTTCAACTGGTGGAATTCCGAGAAGGACTCGAATTTCTCGCGCATGGTCAACAAGAACATGGCGAAGTTCGAGGATGTGCGGATTGTTTTCAAGTCGCCGCTGATCGCCGGCTCTCCCTATGTCTACCTGACCGCCATGCCGCAGCCGCTGAAAGATGCGATCAAAAAGGCGTTCGTCGACGCGCCGAAGGCCGACAAGGCAGCATTCGACAAACTGTCCGACGGCAAGGATCTGGGTTTCAAGCCAGTCAGCCATGCCGATTACGTGACGATGGTCGAATTGCAGGATTTCGTCGATCAACTCCGCAAGAAGCGTAGCTGAACGGTATCCCGCGCGGGGGTGCGATCGCGCATCCCCGCCTTCTCGCATGAGCGGATACGCATGACCTACGCCCTGACCCGCCTGCCCGACCAACAGCTTGAACCCCTGCGCAAGGCCTACGCCGAGGCCATTGCCGCCAAACGCCGACAGATGCTCCTGGGCGGCGCGATCCTGATCGTCGCCATCGCGATCAGCGGTTGGACGGCCGAGGTGCGCCTGGACACGCTGTTCAAGAACATTGGCGGCCTCTTCGACTATTTCATTCGCCTGTTCATCTTCGACGGCGGCGCGCTGTCCGGCAGCCCGGCCTGGACGGATTTCGGGGAGTGGTTCTGGGGCCTGCCCGATTGGCTGTCGCTGCTGTTCGACACCATCCTGATCGCCTATTTCGCCACTCTTGTCGGATCGGTCGGCGCCTTCCTCGCCTGCTTCCTGGCCGCCAAGAACCTGGGGCCGAACCCCGTGCTGCGCGGTGTCATCAAGCGGTTCCTGGAACTCTGCCGCACGGTGCCAGAGATCGTGTTCGCGCTGATCTTCGTCGTGGCTTTCGGCCTGGGGCCGCTGCCGGGCGTGCTCGCCATCGCCATCCACACGATCGGCGCCAACGGCAAGCTGTTCACGGAAGTCGTCGAGAACATCGACATGAAGCCGGTCGAGGGCGCCATCGCATCCGGCGGCACCTGGGCCGAATCGATCCGATTCGCCGTGCTGCCGCAGGTCCTGTCCAGCTTCGCCAGCTACGCGCTGCTGCGGTTCGAGATCAATGTCCGCGGCGCCTCCGTCATGGGCTTCGTCGGCGCCGGTGGCATCGGCCAGGACCTGATCGAGGCGATCCGCAAGTTCTACTACACCGATGTCTCCGCCATTCTTCTGCTGATCGTGGTCACCGTGTTCCTGATCGACGCGGGCACCCAGCAGTTGCGGCATTACCTTCTGGGCCGGGACGAATCGCGATGAGTGACGGTATCCGTAACGCGGCCCTGTCCGACATCGCCGGCCTGCGCGCGCGTCACGCCTCGGTCTTCAACCCCGGCATTGGCGGGCGGGCGATCGGGTTTGGCGTGATCGCGATCACATTGGGCTTGCTGGTGCTGGCGGTGGTCCGGCTGGATATCTCGCTCATGCGCGTCATCTCCGGCATGGGCGAGCTTGGCCGGATCGTCGGTCACATGATCCCGCCGGTGCCCGACTCCTGGCCTCAGGCGAAGCTTTATATGCATGCGCTGGCGGAAACCGTCGCGATCGCCTTCCTGGGCACGCTGTTCGGGGCCTTGCTTGCGGTTCCGCTGGCCCTGATGGCCGCGCGCAACACCACGATCAACCGCGTCGTCCAGTTCTTCGCCCGACGCAGTTCGGACACGGTACGCAGCATCGACCAACTGATCTGGGCGCTGATCTGGGTGAACGTGGTGGGCCTCGGCCCCTTTGCCGGGATGCTCGCGGTGATGACCAGCGATATCGGCAATCTGTCGAAACTGTTCTCCGAAGCGCTGGAGACCGCCGATCGCAAGCCGGTGGAGGGTGTCGTGTCGACCGGCGGGACCCGGACCTTGGCGATCCGCTTCGGGATCATGCCGCAGGTGCTGCCGGTGCTGGCCAGCCAGACGCTGTATTTCTTCGAGTCGAATACCCGCTCCTCCACCATCATCGGCATCGTCGGGGCCGGCGGGATCGGGCTGCATCTGGCCGAACAGATCCGCACGCTGGAGTTCCAGTCGGTGGCGTTCATCATCCTGCTGATCCTGGCGGCGGTGATGGCGATCGATTTCCTGTCGGGCCATTTGCGCCAGGCGATCACCGGCAAGGTGCAACTGACGCATTGAGTGGGCTGGAGGGACGGCGGCGGACGGCGTGGTCGATTCTTTCAGTTCGCTGTATGTTCTAATACAGGACGACGGAGCGTGGCAAGGAAAATGCCATTTGCTTCGCGTTCTCTGTCGGGAGGATTACACAAACCATTGATAAAGCGTGGTTTGTAGAAAGAATGGGCATGGGTTAACGCGGACTGTTGCATTTGTTAAAATCAACAGTACGGTCGATTCCGTCGTGTGCCGTGATCTTAAGACAAGACTTCAGGACTCCGTTCTACCGGACTGATTTAACTTTGGATTGCGGCCTGTCTTAAGATTTTACCTTAAGTCTGGCGCCGCTTCCATCCGTTGCGGAATCATGCGGGTATCGGGAGGGGCCGTTGCAAAACCATGCGAAATACGGGGGTATTTGTTCCGGATAGGCGCGGTTAACCTCTCTGTTCATAATTGCACCAAAAATAGGCAAAGTCGCGACCGCCATGGGCCGTCCGAGAAGAGCAGGGCAGGGGGGATGGCCATATGCGGTCGGGCCGGAGCCATGCCGGTCGACTTCCCCCGGTCCGCGCCCGCCCCAAACGGCGTTGGGGTGCGGTAGCCGTACGATCGGGCCGTCGGCACCAGGACGCGGGCCGGCGGCGCGGGTCCATCAGAAGATCACATTGGATGGCCGGCTCTCGAATGATAATCGCGTCGGGTCGGCACCTCGTTCAGGACGATGCCGGCGGGTCCTGCATGAGAGGACACGGTGTTGTCGGCACACCGTGGCGCCGCCATGCTTCAGGCTTGCGACTTCACGTCTTGGTCGCAGCCGCGCGCGCAATCCGTGCGTCGTCGGCTTATCGCGCCGCGGTCAGGTCTGCGCCGGTCTGAACGGCAGTGGCGGGGCGCGTCTGGAACAGGCGTCGGGAAAACCGCAGAGCCGGTTTCTCCAGGAAACGATGGCTGATCAATCCGGCGATGTTCGGCCCAATGATACAGGCCACGACGAGCCCCGTCTCCAGAATGCCGGGTGCCAGCCAGTCGGGCGTCGGCAGCCGGACGAAGATGCGACCGATCGCCGAGATGACCAGGATGTGACAGAGGTAGATCGAATATGATCCGTCCCCAATTCGTACCGCCCAGGCTGGCATGCGGGAGACGGCGCGCTCGTCACTTGCCGCGCAGCCGTAGACGATCAGCGCCATCGCCGGGCCAATCATGGCGACATGGGTGAGGTCGAAATTGAAGCAGAGCGCGTGCAGGTCGGGGGTGAATACCACGAGTGCCGCACTCCAGGCCACGCCGGTCGCGATTGCGGTGCGGCCATATCTTACGTTACCGGACCGTACCAGGGATCCGATCAGGACACCGGCAATGAATTCCAGTGTCAGTGGATGCAGCAGCAGAAAAATCTCGGTATTCTGGCCCTCGTCAATCCGGTCCCAGAACGCTGCGTAACCGATAACGATCACCCCAGCCCAGATGACCATTGCTCTATCAATCCGAATCCGGAAGGCGAGAATGCACGCGAAGGCGGCATAGAAATACATCTCGTGGATCAACGTCCAGCCCACGCTCAGCAGCGGGTGCGTCACGTCGGGAAGCAGAAGGTAGGACCGCCACAGCGACGGCGCCACGCTGTAGGAACTGTTCATGGCCGCGGGATACAGGATGAACAGCGGAAGGATGAGCGTGGTGTAGAACCAGTAGGGCGGATAGATGCGGGTAACGCGATCGATGACGAACAGCCGCCAGGGCAGGTCGCGCGCCACGGTCGCGATGATGAACCCGGATACCATGAAAAAAAGATCCACACCGCTGGTGCCGAGCAGGACGGCGTCGGGCAGGATTTGGACGCCGGTGCCGTATTTTTGCTCGACGCTGGAAATATGTGTCAGCAGGATCGCGTTCGCCGCGACAGCGCGCAGCACCTGAATATTGAGGTAGCGTTTAGCCACGGGCTGCTACCGCACCGTAATATTGTGCAATCCACAGTATTGTTGGCCTGCAATATGGCTTCGTCATGAGCGCCCCCGCCCCCCGACGAACGGTCACTTTGACCGTTACCAAACCATGGTAGCCACTCAACCGCCGCTCGGCAAGTGTAAGCCAACGCCCAAGAATGACCTGGTAGGGATGCGATGGCACGTGTCTTTCAGCGTTCTGGAGTGCCTCCGAGGCGCTCGGGAACGCCGGGCAGGGATGGGTGGAAGCGATCCTGTCCGGAGGGGCTGCCAAGGTCGTTTCAATTGGTTTCTATACGATGCGGCGAGTGCGGCCGTTGGGTGCCCGCCAGGCACCGTATCTCTTTGGACCGCCCCCGCAATTTCCAACTGTCACGGGGCGTCGGTGCCGGTCGGACCGGGCTGCATCAGGCGGAACAGAAGTGCGGGACGCAGGTGGGGTGGATTTTACCCTGATCACGATGTGGAACGACGACCCGCCCTTGCACCCCCATCGACCTCGGCCGATGATCCACCCACATGCTTCAAGGGAGTGAAACCATGCGACTCAAGGACAAAGTCGCCATCGTAACCGGTGGCGCGCACGGGATGGGAGAGGCCGAGGCCCGCCTGTTCGCCAAGGAAGGCGCCGCGGTGGTCATCGCCGACGTGCTGAACAAGGAAGGCGAGGCCGTCGCCGCCGATATCAGCGCCAGCCAGGGGCGCGCGCGCTATATCCGAACGGACGTGACGTCCGAAGCCGACTGGAAGAAGCTGATCGCCGAGACCATCGCCACCTACGGCCGGCTCGACATCCTGGTGAACAACGCCGGGATCAGCGGCAGCGCGGTCGGCGGCGATTTGTCGTTGGACGGCTGGAACAAATTGATCGCCATCAATCAGACCGGCGTGTTCCTCGGCACCTCGCTCGCGGCGGAGGAAATGGCAAAGGCGGGCAGAGGCTCGATCGTCAATATCTCCTCCATCATGGGGTTCATCGGCGGCGGCGAGGGGCATCTGGGCTATTCGGCGTCGAAGGGCGCGGTCCGGATCATGTCGAAATCCGCGGCGGTGCGCTGGGGGCCCCAGGGCGTGCGGGTGAACACCGTGCATCCGGGCTATATGCCGGCGATGTTGAACGGAACGAACGCGGGGGGACGGTCCTCGAAGATCCCGGTGACGCCGCTGCGCCGGTTGGGCGAGCCGATCGAGGTCGCCTACGGGGTGCTGTTCCTGGCGTCGGACGAAGCGTCCTTCGTAACGGGGACGGAACTGGTCATCGATGGCGGGTATATCGCCCAATAACAACAGGCGTAGCAGCTTGCTGTCTGCCCATGGGGGCGCCCGGTCCGGCGCCCCCGTTCCGGTCGCCGCGGAATTTGGATAAGCTGGGCCAGCCACGCCGCAGACAGGAAGCCCCGATGCCCGATACCGCGCTGCCCAATCCCGCCGCCTTGCTGGCCTCCATTCGCGCGGTCGTCGGCGATCGCGGGATGCTGACGGACGCGGCCGACACCGCGCCCTATGCAGAGGATTGGCGGCGTCTCTACAAAAGTCGGACACCGGCGGTGATCCGTCCCGCCGACACGCGAGAGATGGCCGAGGTCGTGCGCCTGTGCGCCGCTTCCGGCACGCCGATCGTGCCGCAGGGCGGCAACACTTCCATGGTTGGCGGCGCGGTGCCGGCCGAGGACGGCTCCGAACTGATCCTGAGCACCGCGCGCATGACCCGGATCCGCGATATCGACCCGGTCGACATGACCATGACGATCGAATCCGGCGTCACCCTGAAAGCCGCGCAACTGGCCGCCGAGGCTGCCAACTGCCTGCTGCCGCTGTCCATTTCGTCCGAAGGCAGTGCCCAGATCGGCGGCGTGCTGGCGGTGAACGCCGGCGGCAACAACACGGTCCGCTACGGCAACGCCCGCGACCTGGTGCTGGGACTGGAGGTCGTGCTGCCGGATGGTTCCATCTGGAACGGGTTGCGCAAGCTGCGCAAAGACAACACCGGCTACTGTCTGCGCCAGTTGTTCGTCGGCTCCGAGGGCACCTTGGGCATCATCACCGCGGCGGTGCTGAAACTGGCGCCCCGCCCGCGCGAACTTGCGGTGGCGTTCTGCGGCGTGTCGTCGCCCGAAGCCGCGCTGGATCTGTTCGCCCGCTTCCAGGCCCACGACGCCGCAACGATCAACGCGTTTGAGCTGATGTCGGGCCTCGGCACGGACTTCGTGCTGAAGCACATTCCGGGCACGACCTTGCCGCTGGCTCGGCCGGCGCCGTTCTATGTGCTGGTGGAACTCGCGACGCCGCGGCCGAATGCCGGTCTGCGCCAGTCGATGGAAGACGTGCTGGAGAAGGCGCTGACCGATGGTGTCGTTATCGATGCCGCGGTCGCCGAATCGGATGCGCAACGGGCGGCGATCTGGCGTCTGCGGGAAGAACATTCGGAAGGTCAGAAACGTGAGGGCGCCAGCGTCAAGAACGATGTGTCCGTTCCGGTGTCGAAAGTGCCGGCGTTCATCGGAAAGGCAACGATCGCGTGCCAGGCGCTGATCCCAGGCATCCGCCCGGTGCCATTCGGCCACATGGGCGACGGCAATATTCATTTCAATCTGGAACAGCCCGTGGGCGCCGATCCCGCCTGGTTCCTGGACCAGGATCACGCGCTGATGGAGGCGGTGAATGACGTGGTGCGGGAATTCGACGGCAGCTTCTCGGCCGAACACGGGATCGGCAAGCTGAAACCCTATATGATGCCCGATTGGCGGGGCGGCGCGGAACTGGCGCTGATGCAGCGCATCAAGGCGGCGCTGGACCCGATGGGGCTGATGAACCCGGGCAAGGTCTTGCCGTAAGTGTCTGTCTGGAAACATAGTGCGTCTTTTCAGTGGGCTACCATGAGGCCACTGAAAAGACGCGGACCCGAAAGCGATGCGGGACCATCGAGATGAGGGCCTGCAACGCGCCAGACGCCCATGGTAGCCCGCTGAAAAGATGTATTGTGTTTCTGGACCGACCCTAAGGCATGGCCGGCGGGCGCGCGGGTGAACACCGTGCATCCGGGACACATGCGGCCGATGCCGAACCGAATGAATGCCAGGGGACGGGCCTTCAGGGATCAAGCCACGTCGATGTGTTGATGGTATGTTAGAAGTGGCTCTTGCAGCGCGATCTGTTGGGAGTGCGTGGCTTCGGTCTGCTTGGCGACCCGAACCGCCGGTGGCGGTGCCGCCCCCTCGCTGCTTCGTGTCCCGCGCGCCTTCGTGGTGGAAAATAGCGGTGGTCGAGTAAGGACGCCTGAATAACCGTTGGGTGAGCCGAATGTTTGGGCCGGTGCGGGCGGATGGGCTGGAAGTTTTTTTCACCATGAAGTTAGCAGCGGCTGCGGCCGCACCCCATGGAAGAAAACGGCGGTTTTCCGACGTGTTTCGGATTCTGATGGCTATTTTCATGGCAGACTCGAAGCAGGGACTGGTGGACCTGGGCTGGCGGTGGATGCCATTGTGCCTCGGGCTGAAGCCAGTCTCCCAACAGATAGTGCTGCACCGGTCTTGAAAATTACGCCTGGTTGATGGAGATGCCGACATGGCAAATATGAACGTTCTGCCGGACTGGGACGCCCTGGCATTCCTGTCCGCTATGACCTACGCGGACGGCAAAATATTTGCCGCCGGTGCGATCTTTGCCGTCGGACCGGAGCTTACCGCCGACAGCTACACAGTCACCGATCCGGACGGAACCACCGTCCAGTTTTCCGGCGACGGGTTTTTCTATGATGCTCTGCAAGATCGTTTCAGCGGCGCGGTTACCCGTGTCGATGTCGTCGGCATAGCGGGATACAACGCTTTGGCGACCGGCCCGTCGGGTCCCTTGACGCTCGACCTGACATCGCCAGTCACCTACGGGATCAGCTTTATTGATGTGAATGTTTGGCTCGGGGATATCATGGATGCGTGGCATATCGTAGGCGATGTCCCGCATCTGCCAGCGGCGCTGCTGTTGGATGACGCGGATACCATGTTTGGTGGCCCGGGCAGCGATATCCTGGCCGGCTATGCCGGGGACGATACGATCAGCGGCGGCGACGGCGCCGATCTGATCGATGGCGGCTCTGGATCCGACACGGTCGATTACACGCAGGAGGGTGACGCCGACTCCCGCGCGGGTGTTTTCGTGGACCTGGCCACCGGTGGTGCGCGCGACCGCTTTGGGAACATGGACCAACTGACCGACATCGAAAATGTCATCGGCACCGACGGCTTACAGCCCGGCGGCGCGACCTGGAGCGATGCGCTCTACGGCTCCGACACCGCCAACTTTCTGGACGGACGCGAAGGCAATGACGAACTTGTCGGTCGAGACGGCTTCGATACGCTCGTCGGGGGGCTCGGGTCGGATTGGCTGACGGGCGGTGACGGAGCGGACGTCTTCGTCTTCGAAGGCGCCAGCATCCTGTCGGGAGAATTCGATATCATCTGGGATTTTCTCCCAGGCTTCGACGCCATCTGGCTGCCGGCCCACATGGCCGAAAGGACAGCCATCGTTCAGGAGGAAGGCCAGGTCACCGTCTATTGCGACACCGGCGACGGTTTGTTCGCCATTGGCATCGTCGGCGGCGCATCAGTCGACGCCGTCACCGGCGGCGTTTTCTACGTTTGAACCAAAATCCCGGTTCGCGTCGCCGGGATCAGTCCACCGTCACCAACTGCCGATCCTTCATGAACCCAACCAAAGACCGCCCCCCCAACTTCGGCCCATGCGCATGGAGATGGCACGAAGCCACCCCGCCGCCCTCGACCTGAACCTTCGGCGGGGCCTCCTTCGAACAAATCTCCATCACGAACGGACACCGCGTCCTGAACCGGCACCCACTTGGCGGCGACATCGGGCTGGGCAGATCGCCGCCCAGAATGATCCGATGGGCATTGCGTTGCCGTTCCGGATCCGGAAACGGCACCGCCGAGATCAATGCCGCCGTGTAAGGATGCGCCGGCTGATCGTAAACCCGCGCACTCGGCCCAGTCTCGACAATTTCCCCCAGATACATCACCGCAACCCGAGGGCTCATCAGCCGCACCACCGACAGATCATGCGCCACCAGCAGGAACGCGGTCCCGGAATCCCCCTGGATCTTCTTCAGCAGGTTCAGGATCTGGCTCTGCGTCGAAACGTCCAGCGCACTGACCGGTTCATCCAGCACCACCAGTTCCGGATGCAACATCATCGCCCGCGCGATCGCGATGCGCTGGCGCTGGCCGCCGGAAAATTCGTGCGGATAGCGCACCGCATATCCCGCATGCAGGCCGACCGATTCCAGCATCCGCCCGACCATCGAACGCCGCTCATCCTTCGGGATGTCGGCATGCACGACCAGCGGTTCCTCCAACAGTTGCGCCACCGTCATGGACGGGTTCAGCGAGGAATACGGGTCCTGAAACACCATCTGCATGCGCTTGCGCAGTGCCCGCAGTTCCGCGCGACTGGCCCCCGCCACATCCGTCTCACCCAGCCGCACCGTGCCCGACGCGACATCGATCAGGCGCAGGATCGCCAGCCCCGCGGTGGACTTGCCGCTGCCGGATTCCCCCACCAGACCCAACGTCTCCCCGGCCGCGATTTCCAGCGACACATCGTTAACGGCATGCAACTTCCGCTGCGGACCGAAGAACCCGGTTGACCCGACATCGTAGGTGACATGCAGGTTCTCCACCCGCAGACAAGGTTTGACACTCATGCTGGCACCATCGTGGCTCGTCCCAGGGTCGGGCGCAGTTCTTCGGTCAACGCACAACGCACCAACCCGTTATCGACCGATGTCAGGGACAGTGCCCCCGTCGTACAAGGTCCCTCCCGCCGATACCCACACCGCGGATTGAACCGGCACCCGCTCGGCCACGCATGCGCCTGAGCGACGGTTCCGGGGATCGCGATCGGATCATGCCCGCGTTCCAACGCCACCTGCGGCATCGCGCCCAACAGGCCGGACGTATAGGGATGTCGCGGCGCTGCAAACAGGTCGTCCACCGGCGCGGCTTCCACCACCTGGGCGCCATACATCACCACGACATAGCGCGCGATATCGGCAACGACCCCCAGATCATGCGTGATGAACAGCACGGACATCCCGGAATCCCGCTGCAATTCCCGCAACAATTCCAGAATGCGCGCCTGGATGGTCACGTCCAGCGCCGTTGTCGGTTCGTCCGCGATCAGCAGTTTCGGATCGCAGGCGATCGCCATTGCGATCATCACCCGCTGGCGCATCCCGCCCGAAAACTGATGCGGATACTCCGCCGCCCGACTGACCGCGGACGCGATATGCACCCGGTCCAACGCCTCCACCGCCCGCTTCCAGGCATCCGCGCGAGACGCGCCCCGGTGGCGGCGCACGACCTCGGCGATCTGTTCGCCCACGGTATAGGCGGGGTTGAGACTCGACATCGGCTCCTGGAAGATGAACCCGATATCGTTGCCGCGGATACGATTGATCTGGCGGTTGCCCATGCCCACCAGTTCCTGCCCGTCGAAGCGGACACTGCCAGACGCGATGCGCCCGCCCTTGGGCTGCACCAGCCCGACGGCGGCCTGCATCGTGACGCTTTTGCCGGACCCGGATTCGCCCACGACGCAGACGATATCGTTGCGGCCCACGTTGAACGACACCTTGTCGACCACGGTCAGCCAGCCATGCGGGGATGGAAACTGCACCGACAGGTCGCGAATTTCCAGAAGAGGCGCTGTGTTGTCCGACACGTCAATCTCCCGAGCGGCGCATGCGGCCAACGGAATCGCGGATACCGTCGCCGATCAGGTTGAAGCAGAGCACCGTCACCGAAATGACGACGCCGGCGGCGATGGTCGGCACGGGCGATTGCGCCATGTAGGGAAAGGCGGTGCCGAGCATGGCGCCCCAAGAGGCTTCTGGGGGTTGGGTGCCGAGGCCGAGGAAGCTGAGGCCGGCTTCCGCCAGCAACGCCTGGCCCATCAGCACGGTGGCCTGCACCACCAGCGGGCCGGTCACGTTCGGCAGCACATGGCGCGTGATGATACGCGCGTCGCTACACCCCGTGGCACGCGCCGCGCGGACATAGACTTCCTCGCGGACACTCAGCGTACTGCCGCGGACCACGCGCATGATGCGGGGCGCGTAGACCAGTCCGATCGCCGTCATGGCATTGGTCAGGCTGGGGCCCATCAGGCCGACGATTACCACGGCCAGGATCAAGGCCGGGAAGCTCATCAGCGCGTCGTTGCAGCGGGAGATGATGGTATCGACCCAACCCCCGACATAGCCGGAAATCAGCCCCAGCGGCATGCCGATCACCAAGGCGATGGCCACCGCTTGCAGGCTGGCCACCAGCGACAGGCGGGATGCGAACATCAACCGGCTGGCCACGTCGCGGCCCAGATCGTCGGAACCGAACCAATACATGGCGCCGGGCGGCTTCAGAATGTTGCGCAACGAACTGCGCGCCGGGTCGTGCGGCGCGATATAGGGCGCGAAAATCGCGATCAGCACGATGATCAACAGGATGACCGCGGCAATCAGCGCCGTGCGGTTCTTGCAGAAGCGCTGAAAGAACGTGCTGACCGGGGGCAGGGAGACAGCGGGCGCGGCCTCGGCGGTGGTGGCGCTCATGCGGATGGTTCCAGGTTCATGTCCGCACCTTCGGATCGAAATAGCCGTAGGAGATATCGACGATCAGGTTCACCAGCAGCACGATCACCGCGGTGGTCAGCGCGACCCCCAGCAGGACCGGCAGATCGCGCAGGAACACCGCGCGCACGGCCAGGGAGCCGACGCCGTTCATCGCGAAAATCTGCTCCACGATCACTGTCCCACCCAGCAGGCGCCGGATTTGCAAGCCCAGCACGGTCACCACCGGGATCGCCGCGTTCTTCAACCCGTGCTTGACGATGATGGACAGGGTGGACAGGCCCTTGGCGCGCGCGGTCTGGATATAGTCGCGCGACAGCACGTCGATCATGGCGCCGCGCACCTGGCGCGCCAGTTCGGCGGCAACGCCCAGGCCCAGGGTGATGGACGGCAAGGTCAGGCGCAGCAGCCACTCGACCGGGTCTTCGGCAAACGGGATGTAGCCGGTGGCGGGCAGCAGACCCCATTGCAGGGCGATCAGCAGCACCAGCAGCAGGCCGATGAAGAACTCCGGCGCGGCGATGCCCAGGGATGTGCCGAAAATCGTGACCCGGTCCATCCAGGACCCGCGCCTTGTCGCCGCGAACACGCCCAGCGGCACCGCGATCAGCAGCCCGATCAGGGTGGCGCCGGCGGTCAGCGACAGAGTGATCGGCATACGGTCGAAGATCAGTTCCGTCACCGGCTTGCCGCTGGTGAAGGACACGCCCAGATCGCCATGCAACACGCGCAACAGCCAGGTCCAGAACTGGACCAGGAACGGTTGGTCCAATCCCAGGCGGCGGCGTGCGTCCTGGATCGCTTCCTCGGACGCGTTTTCGCCGGCCACCACGGATGCCGGATCGCCCGGCGTGATGTGGATCAGCAGGAAGGTGATCAGCCCGACCAACACCAGCATGGGGATGGTCGAAACCGCTCGCCGGAGCAGGTATCGCAGCGCGTTCATGTCGGTGTCGGTCCTGAGTGTAGGGTCACTTGCATTTGGCCCCGATTTTCGTGTCGTTGGTGCGGTCGTTGCCGGTCGGCAGATACGGCGGCAGGTTGATGATGCATCCGGGCTTGTAGGCATAGACCGCGGACCGGGTCATCAGGGAGATATGCGACGCGTTCTCGGTCGTCACGCGACCCAGCTTGTGCAGGACGCCCAGGCGTGCCGGATCGGCGGGATCCATGCCGCGGGCCTGGGCGATCAGGGTGTCGATCTCCGGCACCGCCGCGCCCCAGGGCACCGCGGTGCTGCCGGACGTCTCCTGGAAGGTCTGCAACGGGTCGGGCCGCCCGCCCCAGCGCACCATCAGGATGTCGCCCCGCTGCGGCGGGCGGCGGAAGGTGTAGAACTGCGACACATCGATGATGTCGAACTTGATGCGAATACCGACCTCGGCCCACATCGACTGCACGGCTTCGCCAATCTGCTTGTATTCGTTCGTGTTCAGCAACAGCCAGGTGATGTCGACGCCCTTGGGGTACCCGGCCTCGGTCAGCAGTTGCTTCGCCTTGGCCTGATCGAACGGGTAGAGGCTGTCGTATTCCTTCACATAGGCCGGCGACGAACTGACGAAAAACTGCAGGGTCGGACTGCTGGACCCGAAGCCCAATGCATCGGACAGCGCCTGGCGGTCGATCGCGTGCATCATCGCCTGTCGGACTTTCAGCTTGCCGACATTTTCACGCGAGAAATTCAATTGGATTTCCCAGGTGCTGTTCTTTTCATTCACCTGAACGGTGAAGCCGGCGGCCTTGGCCTCGCCGATCTGGCGACCTTCGATCAGCGCCAGATTGGCCTGCCCGGAGCGGACGGCGTTCAGCCGGGCGCGCGAGTCGGGAACGAAATGATGTTCGTAGGCGGCGGGCCGGCCGGCGATGCCGCCCCAGTAGCCGTCGTTGCGCACCATCGCGGTTTTCAGATTGGATTCAAAGCTGCGCACGCGAAACGGGCCGGTGCCGATGGGTTTGACCGCGGCGCCGAACGCATTGTCGCCGAAACCAGCCGGGCTGATCATCATCCCCGCCTGAAACCCCAGCAGATACGGCATCTGCCCGTTCGAGGATTTCAGCTTCAGGTGGACGGTGTCGTCGCCCTCGGCTTCGACGGCGGCGATGTGGTTCATCGTTTCGATCGTGGCGGCCCCGGCCTTGCTGCCGATCGAGGCAGAACGCTCGAAGTTGCGCAGCACGACGGCGGCGTTGAAGGGCGTGCCGTCGTGGAACACCACGTTCGGCCGCAGCTTCATGGTGAAGACGGTCAGGTCCTTGTTGTACTGCCACGACTGGGCCAGCCCGGGCTGCGGATTGCCGGCGGCATCCAACTGGATCAGCGAGTCATACACAGACATCAGCGGCCCTTGCGCGAAGCTGCTGTTGTTCTGCGGTTCCTGCGGGTCCATCGTCTGATTGCCGATGGCGTCGAAGTAAATCAACGTGGCGTTGGTGTTGAACTCCGGCTCCGCCGCGCGCAGGGGCAGGGCGGCCAGCAATGCGAGGCCGACGGCCGAGATCCGCCCCATCATTTGCACTTCTCCGCGATCTGCACATCGTTGATACGGTCGTTGCCGGTCGGCAGATAGGGCGGCAGGCCGCTGATGCAGCCGGGCTTGTAGGCGAAGACGTTGGACCGGCTCATGATGCCAAAATGCGAGGCCTGTTCCGTGGTCAGGCGGGCAAGATCGTGGATGACCGCCATGCGCTTCGGATCGGCCGGGTCCATGCGGCGGGCCTTATCGATCAACGTATCGATCTCTGGCACGGCGGCACCGCCGGCGGCGACCGAGCCCCCGGTGCCGGTCACTTCCCAGAACGATTGCAGCGGATCGGACCGCCCGCCCCAGCGCGCCATCATGATATCGCCACGCGTCGGCGGGCGGCGGAACTGGGTGAACTGGGCGATGTCGACCACGTCGAATTTGATGCGAATGCCGACCTCGGCCAGCATCGCCTGCAACGCCTCACCCAGTTGCTTGTATTCGGTGGTGTTCAGCAACAGCCAGCTGATATCGACGCCGTTCGGATACCCGGCTTCCTTCAGCAGCGCGCGCGCCTTGGCCTGATCGAACGGATAGCGCTTTTCCAGTTCCGGCAGATAAGCCGGGGAGCTGGAGGAGAACAACTGCACCGTCGGCTTGCTTACCCCGAAGCCCAGCGCGTCCGACACCGCCTGGCGGTCGATGGCGTGCATGAATGCCTGGCGCACTTTCTGGTTGCCGATCGTTTCACGCTTCGTGTTTATGTAGATGTCCCAGGTGCTGTCTTTCTCGTTGGCCTGGACGGTAAAGCCGGCGCCCTTGGCCTCCGCGATTTGGCGCGGATCGATCAAGGCCAGATTGGCCTGACCGGATCGCAGCGCGTTCAGGCGGGCGCGACCGTCGGGGATGAAACTATGCTCGATCGCGGCGGGCCGGCCGGCAATGCCGCCCCAGTAGCTGTCGTAACGATCCATGACCGTGCGCACGGTGGATTCGAACGACCGCACCTTGAACGGGCCGGTGCCCACGGGTTTCAGCGCGGCGCCGAATGCATCGCCTTCCAGCGACGCCGGGCTGATCATCATGCCAGCCTGCCCGCCCAGCATGTAGGGCATCTGCCCGTTCGGCTCCTTGAAGGTCAGGCGGACGGTCAGATCGTCCAGCACCTCCACCTTGGTGAACTGCTTCACCGTTTCGGCGGACGCGGCGCCGGCGCGGGTGCCGAGCGTGGTGGTGCGCTCGAAGTTGCGGACGACGGCGGCGGCGTTGAATTTGGCGCCGTCGTGGAACGTCACATTGGGCCGCAGCTTCAGGGTCATTTCGGTCAGGTCGGCGTTATAGGCCCAGGATTGCGCCAGCCCCGGGGTCGGCTTGCCCGTCGGGTCCAGGTAGATCAGCGAATCGAAGATCGCCATGATCGAGCCTTGCGCGAAGCTGCTGTTGTTCTGCGGCTCCTGCGGGTCCAAGGTCTGGTTGCTGACGGCATCGTAATAGATCAGGGTGGCCTTGGTGTTGGCCGGCGGATCGGCGGCGAACACCGTTCCCGCGGTCGCCAGTACGGCGCAGCCGGTCAGCAACCAGGTCTTGAGATCACGCATGGTGTCGGCCTTTCCGGTCATTTGCACTTGGCGGCGAGTTTCACGTCGTTGAACCGGTCATCGCCGGTCGAGAGATAGGCGGTCAGGTCCAGGATGCAGCCGGGCTTGTAGGCATAGACATTGGACCGGGTCATCAGCGGTGCGTTGGCGACATCGACCACCTGCAAACGTCCGAGTTCGCGCAGGATCTTCAGTCGCTCTGGATTGTCGGGCAGCATGCCGCGCGCCTTGGTCATCAGGGTATCGATCTCCGGGTTGACCACACCCACCGGATTGTAGGTCGATCCGGTGCCGATCAGTTCCTGGAAGGTTTGCAGCGGATCCGCCCGTCCGCCCCACCGCGCCATCAAGTAATCGCCGCGATACGGCGCTCGGCGGAACAGATTGAACTGAGAGGCATCCACGACGTCGAACTTCACGCGGATGCCGGAATCGGCCAGCATGGCCTGCAACGCTTCGCCCAACTGCTTGTATTCGGTGGTGTTCAGCAACAACTGCGTGGTGTCGATGCCGTTCTTGTGACCTGCTTCCGCCAGCAGGGCTTTCGCTTTCTTGGGGTCGTATGGGTAGATTTTTTCCAGTGCCGGATCGTAGACCGGAGAGCTTTGGGCGAATAACTGCACGGTTCCCTTGGCGCTGCCGAATCCCAGCGCATCGGCCAAGGCTTCACGGTCGATGGCGTGCATGAAGGCCTGCCGCACCTTCAATTCCCCCAGCGGTGGACGGGACAGGTTGAAATAGATGTCCCATACGCCGTTCTTTTCGTTGATCTGCACGGTCATGCCGGCGCCCTTGGCTTCCGGGATCTGGCGCGGATCGATCAGCGCGACATTCGCCTGGCCGGAGCGCACCGCGTTCAGGCGCGCGCGTCCGTCGGGGACGTAATGATGCTCATACACCGCGGGGCGACCGGCGATGCCGCGCCAGTATTCGTCATGGCGGGTCATGATGGTGCGGACATTCGATTCGAACGACTTGACGCGATACGGTCCGGCGCCGATCGGCTTGTAATTCACCCCGAACGCATCCGGCGCAAGCGAAGCCGCACTGCTCACCATGCCGGCGATGCCACCCATGATGTAGGGTATCTGCCCGCTTGGGGATTTCAGGTTGAAGCGCACCTCCAGCGGACCCAGTACATCCACGGATGCCATGGTGCGCAACGAATCGACCATGGTGCCGCTGGCTTTCGTGCCCAGCGCCATGCTGCGCTCGATATTCTGCTTCACCAGGTCGGCGGTCAGCTTCGATCCGTCATGCAGGGTGACGTTTGGCCGCAGCTTGAACGTGAAAGCCGTCAGATCGGGCGTGGCGGTCCAGGATTCCGCCAATCCCGGTGTTGGGTTGCCGGTATCGTCCAGCCGAACCAAGGTGTCGTAGATCGCCAGCAGCACGTCCTGCGTGAAACTGCTGCCGGCCTGCGGTTCGGCCGGGTCCAGGGTTTCGTTGCCCACCGCGTCGTAATAGATCAACGTGCCCGTTGTATTGGCATCCGCCGCCACGGCGGGGGCGGTCAGCATGCAACCTAGCGCGGTGGCCAGAAGGCCCGACTTGAAGCGATTCATCTACTTGCACCCCGTGGAAATGCGCACATCGTTGAACCGGTCGTCGCCGGACGGCAGGTACGGCTCCAGGTTCAGGATGCAGCCCGGCTTGTAGGCATAGACATTGGACCGGGTGATCATCGGCATTGTCGCCACGGAGTCAGAAATCTCCCGCGCCAGCGCCTGCATCACGCCGGCCCGTCTGGGGTCGGTCGCCGCCATGGCACGGGCCTGGCCCAGCAGTTCGTCAATCTTCGGGCTGGCGACGCCGCCGGGGGCATAGGACCCGCCGGTGCCGACGATTTCGTGCACGGTCTGGATCGGATCGCTGCGGCCACCGTAACGACCCATCAGAATGTCGCCGCGGGTGGGCGGACGATAGAACTGGGTGAACTGGGAGACATCGACGACGTCGAATTTCATGCGAATGCCGATTTCAGCGAAGTTGGCCTGCAACGCCTCTCCCATCTGGCGGTATTCGCTGTTGTTCAGCAGAAGGTCGGTCAGGTCGAACCCGTCCTTGTATCCGGCCTCCGCCAGCAACGCCTTGGCCTTCTTCACGTCGTAGGGATAGGCGTTTTCCAGGTCCTTCACGTAGAACGGCGACTTGTTCGACCACATCTGCCAGGTTGCGCGGGCGCTGCCGTTGGTCAGGGCGTCCGCCATGCCTTCACGGTCGATGGCGTGCATCATCGCCTTGCGGACGCGGATGTCGCCGAGCGGACCTTTTTTGAGGTTGGGGTAGATGAGCCAGAGGGCGTTCTTTTCGACCAGTTGAATGGCCAGGCCGGCGCTTTTGGCTTCCGGGATCTGGCGTGGGTCGATCAGCGCGATATTGGCCTGGCCGGAGCGCAGCGCGTTCAGGCGGGCGCGTCCGTCGGGGACGTAATGATGCTCGAACCCGGCGGCGCGATCCTTTGTGCCGGCCCAGTATTGATCGAATCTCGTGGTGACCGTCTTGACGTTGGCGTCGAAGGTCTTCACCCGGAACGCACCGGCGCCGACCGGTTGCAGGGTTGGCCCGATCACGCCGTCCTTCAGAACCGCGGGGCTGACCATCATGCCGGCATTGGCGCCCAGCCAGAACTCGATCTGACCGCTGGGGCGGCGGAGTTTGATCTTCACGACGTCGTCGCCCTGGTATTCCACGGACTCGATCAGCTTGAATGTTTCGATCACCGTTGTGCCGGCGCGTCCGCCCAGGGCGGCCATGCGGTCGAAATTCTTCTTCACCGCGTCGGCGTTGAACGGGGTGCCGTCGTGGAAGGTGACGCCGCGGCGCAGTTTCAGGGTCAGTTCGGTCAGGTCAGTGTTGCGGGTCCAGGATTCCGCCAGTCCCGGTTCCGGATTGCCGGCTTCGTTCAGGCGGATCAACGGTTCGAAGATCGCCAACAACGCCTCATGTGAGTAGGAGCTGTTGTTCTGCGGCTCGATCGGGTCGAGTGTCTCGTTGCCGGCCATATCGTAATAGACGACCGTGGCGTTGGGGTTCGCATCGGCTGCCAGCGCTGGTGTGGCGGCGAGCATCGCAATCGACAGCAGCCATCCTGTGAAGCGCATCGTCCTGTTTTTCCTATTACGAGGGCTTGGCGCGCGGCGACCTGGATAGCGTCGGTCGCACGGGCGCGGGGCTGGCCCTTGCCGGACGAGTGTCACTCCCAGATCGCGGCGCCCCTTGCCGGGCCGGTCGTTGTTGATCGCAGAATGCCGGGAGTCTGGGGCGCTGTCTACCGGGGTTGGAAGGGCGGGGCTTCCGCCCCAACGGCCCTTGGGGACCCCGACCAGGGGCTTTGCCCCTGGACCCCACCAAAGGCGCGGCCTTTGGAATGCGATTCTTTAGTCGTTTTGAATTCCTGGGGCCTACCGGGACCCATCAACGTCCGGGTAGGCCCCAGGAATTCAAAACGACAATGGTCCGGGTTCCAAGGGCCGTCGCCCTTGGCGGGGTTCAGGGGCAGCGCCCCTGATCGGGGTCCCCAAGGGCCGTTGGGGCGAAGCCCCGCCCTTCAAACCCTGATCGACCGCGCCCGAGCAAACCGCCCCAGCCGATACGGCGTCGGGTCCACCAGTGGCCGATCCCCTGCCACCAGGTCCGCCATCAACTTTCCGGCACCCGGCCCGATCCCGAACCCATGCCCGGAAAACCCAGTGGCGATGAAAAAGCCAGGAATGCGCTCCACCTGGTCGATCACCGGCACGGCGTCTGGCGTCACGTCCATCAGCCCGCCCCAGCTTTGCGCCACCTCCATCTTCGCGAACACCGGGAAGGCGCGCGCCATGACTGCCCGCGCCTCCGCCAGGATGCCCTGCTTGGGCTTGGGGTCCAGCACGCGCACCGCCTCCATCGGCGTGGCCTCGTCCATGGTCCAGCTTCGTTTGGTGCGCAGTTCCTCCCACGACCGCGTCCCCACCCGCAGGCGGATTTCGTGGCGGTTGTTGATCAGTCGAGGGAAGAAATCCGACAATAGGCGGAAATGGTCGGGCGTGATTTCGGCCGTGTTGGCATTGCGGCGCGCGACCGAGTAGCCGCCATCCAGCCGCTTGCGGAACGCGAAGACGGAGCCCGCGGCGGTGATCTCCGGCCCGCCCTCCAGCGGCAAGGTGCGAAACACCGAGCCCAGCACTTGCAACTGCGGCAGATCGAGGCCCGCGTTGCCGGCGAACAACCGCGACCACGCACCGCCCGCCAAAACGGCGGCATCGCAGCGGATGCGGCCGTTTTCGGTCAGCACGCCAACCAGGCGGCCATTGTGCAGGTCGATGCCGCGCACCGCGCAATGGGTGAAGATTTTCGCGCCGTGATCGCGCGCCGCCTCGGCGATGGCGGGGGCAGCGTGCATCGGTTCGGCGCGCCCGTCGCTGGGCGTGTGCATGCCGGCGATGAACATCCCGGTGGCGCCGGGCATCGCCGCTTCCAGCTCCGCGCCGCGCAACAGCCGCGAGTCCACCTGGTAGGGGCGAGCCTGTTCAAGCCAGGCTTCCTGGACGGCGACTTCGGTCTCGGTCTCGCACAGATACATGATGCCGGGGGTGCGGAAACCGGTGTCGCGGCCGGTGCGCTCATTCAGGCCGCGCCACAGTTTCAGGCTTTCGATGGCCAGCGGAATTTCCACCTCGTCGCGGCCCATGGTGCGGCACCAGCCCCAGTTGCGGCTGGATTGCTCACCGCCGATGCGGCCCTTTTCGCACAGCACGACGGCGTGGCCTTTCTCCGCCAGGAACAGCGCGGTGCAGACGCCGATGATGCCACCGCCGATAACGACGATGCCGGTGCGCTCGGGCAGGTGGGTGTCGGATTGGACCAGATCGACGGGCGGGGACATGGGTTGGCTCTATTCCGGGGCGGTGCGGGCTTGTTTCATCAGGTCTTCATGCAACCTAGCCCTAATTCGCCGGCTCGCCTACGCTCCGTTCCGGATTGCGGTTCGACCGGATTGGTCCGCGAGGCGCACCGAAAAAGGATACGGATGCATGGCGTGGCGGGTGGGTGTCGATTCCGGCGGTACGTTCACCGATGTCTGCCTGTTCGATGACGCGACAGGGCGGGTGGAGGTGTGGAAAGTCGCCTCCACCCCGGCCGATCCGTCCGGCGGCATCGCGCAAGGCGTGGCCGAGGGGGTCGGTCTGGTCGGCGCCGATCCGGGCCAGGTCGGCTATTTTGGGCACGGCACGACGGTTGCCACCAACGCGCTGATCCAGCATCGCGGCGTCAAGACCGGCCTGATCACCACCGACGGGTTTCGCGACCTGCTGGAGATCGGCCGCCAGAAGCG